>JBBSDC010000024.1:0-37130 GCA_038249705.1 Bacteroidales bacterium
GGCTGCAGAGCTTATACTTGCTAATAAAGAACTTGCATTTCAAAATAAGGAAAAAGAAAACCGGGCTGCAGAGCTTATCCTTGCTAATAAAGAACTTGCATTTCAAAATAAGGAAAAAGAAAACCGGGCTGCAGAGCTTATCCTTGCTAATAAAGAACTTGCATTTCAAAATAAGGAAAAAGAAAACCGGGCGGCGGAATTAATACTTGCCAATAAAGAACTTGTTTTTCAAAATAAGGAAAAAGAAAAACGGGCGGCGGAATTGATACTTGCCAACAAAGAACTTGTATTTCAAAATAAGGAGAAAGAAAAACGAGCAGCGGAGTTGATACTTGCCAACAAAGAACTTTTGTTTCAAAATAAGGAAAAAGAAAAACGGGCAGCCGAGTTAATTCTTGCCGACAAAGAGCTTGTATTTCAAAATAAGGAAAAGGGGAAAAGGGCAGCGGAATTAAAAATTGCCGACGAAGAACTTTTGTTTCAAAATAAGGAAAAAGAAAAACGGGCATCGGAAAACAAAGAACTTGAAGCAACCAGCTATTCATTAAAACTTGCTTCCCAATATTTACTCAGCCTTATCGAAGCCAGTCACGATCCATTGGTTACCATCAGTACCAAAGGCAAAATTACTGATATGAATGAAGCTTTGGTAAATATAACAGGCATTTCCCGAAAAGAACTTACGGGGTCGGATTTCTTCGATTATTTCACCGAGCCGCAGAAAGCACGGGAAGTTTATCAGGAAGTATTTGCTACAGGCTCCGTTGCCGATTTGCCACTTACATTGCGCCATAAACACGGCAAACTAACTGATGTGCTGTTTAATGGATCGGTATATAAAGATGATAATAACAATGTATTAGGCGTGGTAATTGTGGCCAGGGATGTTACAGCTCAGAATTTACTGTCAAAATATTCGCTGAGTCTTATCGAAGCAAGTCGCGACCCATTGTTTACCATAAGTCCGAATGGGAAAATTACCGATTTGAATGAAGCTTCGGTAAGGTTTACAGGAGTATCGCGCGAAAAAATGACAGGCTCCGATTTTTTCGATTATTTCACCGAACCCGATAAAGCCCGCGAAGCATATCAACAGGTTTATGTTAAAGGATTTATTGTCGATTTCCCTCTCACTATCACTGATGGTAAACTGATTGACGTACTGTGCAATGGATCAGTGTATAAGGATGAAAGGGGAAACGTACTCGGAGTAGTAATTGTGGCCAGGGATATTACCGATCAGAAACGTATTGCAAAAGAATTAAACGAAGCTATTGTATTTGCCGAACTGGCTGTAGGCATTGCCGAAGAAGCAAAAACTAAAGCCGAAAGTGCCAAACTGGTAGCTGAAACTGCTGTAAAAGCAAAGCAACAGTTCCTGTCGAACATGAGCCACGAAATCCGTACGCCCATGAACGCGATAATCGGTTTTACAAAAGTGCTGTTAAAAACGAATACATCACTCAAGCAAAAGGAATATCTGCAGGCTATAAAAATGAGCGGCGATGCGTTAATTGTACTTATTAACGACATACTCGACCTGGCAAAGGTTGATGCCGGGAAAATGGTTTTTGAACAAACACCATTTAAAATGGCAATCTCCATTTCAGCCATGCTTCATCTGTTCGAATCAAAAATTCAGGAGAAAAACCTGACTCTCATTAAAGAATATGATTCCAATATACCTAATGTACTGGTTGGCGATCCGGTACGTTTACACCAAATAATACTCAATCTGGTGAGTAACGCAGTAAAATTTACCAACAAAGGTAAAATTACAGTAAGCGTGCGTTTACAAAGTGAAGATGATACCAAGGCGCGGATTGAATTTGCCGTAAGGGATACTGGAATAGGAATACCAAAAGATAAAACCATACAAATATTCGATAATTTCCAGCAGGCATCGAGTGGCACTTCCCGTTTGTACGGAGGTACAGGATTAGGACTGGCCATTGTAAAACAGTTGATTGAAGCTCAGGACGGCACCATTAAAGTTGAAAGTAAAGTTAATGAAGGTTCCGTATTTAGTTTTGTACTTGATTACTATAAAACAAAGGCTGATGCCGAAACTGAAACCGAATTGCTGCAATTGGATCCGGAAATTAAAAACATAAGAGTATTGGTTGTTGAAGATATAGCACTCAATCAGTTGTTGATGAAAACGCTTCTGGATGAATTTGGATTTCAATGCGTTATTGCCGATAACGGGCTTGTCGCAATTGAAAAATTACGGGCCGAATCGTTCGATATTATTTTAATGGATCTTCAAATGCCCGAAATGAATGGATTTGACGCTACTGAATACATTAGGCACACTATGAAATCCAGTATCCCTATTATAGCACTGACTGCCGATGTAACCACAGTTGACCTCGACAAATGCAAGGCGGTTGGCATGAACGACTATATAGCAAAACCCGTTGACGAAAAAGTATTGTACAGTAAAATTGTTGGCTCAGTTACAAAGCCAATTAATTGTTACAACGATAATAAAGCCGGACAAGCTAAAACCATGAAATACACCGATCTCGATTACCTTATCCGTCGTACCAAAGCCAATCCGATACTGATGATGGAAATGATTTCCCTTTACCTCGAACAAACACCTCCGCTTTTAAGTGTAATGAAAAAAAGCTGGAGAGAAAAAGACTGGTCTTCGTTATACGCAGCTGTGCATAAAATGATCCCTTCGTTTGCAATTGTGGGGATTAATACTGATTATGAAAATATGGCAAAGAAAATACAGGAATTTGCAAAAGACCAGCAGCAGACTGATGGAATATCCGAACTCGTTCAACAACTGGATGATGTGTGTACCCAAGCCTGTGTTGAGTTAGAAGCAGAATACACAATTATTAAAAACGCTAACTGATGAACAACGACAAAAAAATAAAACTCTTCCTGGTAGACGACGACATAGTGTATCTGAAATTACTGGAAATTGAATTCCTCGAAAATGGAGATTTCGATATTGAAACATACCCTACCGGCGAATTGTGTGTTGCTAATTTATCGCACAAGCCTGATTTTATCGTGCTCGATTATCTTCTGGATGGAATTGATAAAACTGCGATAAACGGAATTGTAACCCTTGACAGGATTAAAGCATACAACCCGGAAATTGCTGTAATAATGCTATCCGCCCAGGATAAAATTGAAGTAGCAGTCGAATGTATGCTTCACAATGCGGCGGACTATGTAGTTAAAAGCGAAACAGCCTTTTTGCGGTTAAAGAAAGCCATCAACAACATTTTTTATACGCGTAAAGTAGAAAAAACCCTCCACTGGTACATGGAGCGTATATAAAAGTTTTACTTAATGCCCGATGAAAATAGAGGCTGCTTAGAAATAACTAAATAGCTGTTTACCTGCGCTTTGCCTGCTGATCAAAAAAAAAAAAATCAACCGATGCAAGGATAAATTGCCATAAGATAAAAAACTCATGCACATAACCGATTTGTTTTTCCCCGTTAGGGAATAAATTTCAATAATAAAATACAGAAACAAACCAAATACCCCGTTATGGGGTTAAGATAAATCATTGAACATTAATGTACTGCGGAACATATTGTACTCATTAATCGTGGTTCTATTTTTGTTGATTCCCCTGCTGGAAAACATTATTTTTATTTTTCAACTGACCCTAAATACGTGTGCTATACCAAACAGAAAAATAAGCTGCCGGAAAACTCTGGCAGCTTATTTTTTTGAATAACAACAGGTAAAATAAATGTAAACCAAAAGCACATAGGAATTGTTTTATGCTTATGATTTGCGGGTGGCTCTGGTATACAAGGCTATATACAATAAAAAGACCGTTGCCAATAAACAGCAACGGCCTTTTGAGTAAATAAGGTAACAGCTATTAGAACCTGTATCCCAGTGACAGGCCGAAACCTGTGTTTTTAACTACTGATTCGTCATCCTGCAATATTTTGTATTCAGGATTTATTTTTACCATTCCGAGTTGAGTGTTGAACTGGGCAAATATGCCGTTCGACATTTGATATCCGGCAAAAATATTTCCACCGAAGTCCAATGCTTTAAAATAAGGCACCGTAATATCATCGCCGGTTTCCACCACGTTCTTAAACTCTACATCCTGATCAAGCGAAATGTCACCACCTTTGGTTACTACATTTCCGCTGATTCCATATCCAACGTAAGGCCCAAAGCCAAGCATAAAATATCCATTGCCCAATGCGGCTTTATAAACCAGATTCAAAGGCATTTCGATATACGAAAGCTTGGTTGTAGTTGTAAAATCAACACCTAATACAGTGGTGACGTTTTTTGCACCTTTTGTCGAAAAAATTATTCCCGGCTGGAAATAAAACTCAGGAGCAATCGGAATCTGAACATTTACACCGGCATGAAAGCCTATGAGCATATCATTTTCCAGCTTGTCGCCACTTACATCCTTACCGTTCAAATTCTGGAAATTTACACCTCCCAAAACACCAAAGGATAATTTATCGGTTCCCTGAGCACTAACCGTCGTAATGGAAAGCGCTAAAATTGTTAGCAATGTTAAAAATCGGTTTTTCATGGTTTGTTTTATTTTTATTTAAGTTATTGGATAAGTATTATATACCAGCTTCTTTTTCAGCTTCTTTTTTCATTTTTTCATTTGCAGTGATCAGAAATTCAACCCTGCGGTTTTGGGTCTGACCATTATCTGTTTCATTGTTGTACTTAGGCGTTGTTTCGCCAAATCCTTTAATGGAAATACGACTTGTAGTTATGCTGTTGTTACGCAGATAGTCGGATACTTCGCCGGCACGACGTACCGAAAGCTTTTGGTTGTAGGATTCACTCCCACTGTTGTCAGTATGTCCCTGAACTTGAATATCCGTATCAGGATATGTGTTCAGAACTTTTACCAGTTTATCGAGGTTCATTTTAGCATCGGCCGAAAGGTTCGATTTATCGAATCCAAATAAAACATTACTGCTGAATTCAACAACAATGCCTTCGCCAACGCGTTCCACCTTTGCATCAGGAACCGTATTTTTAATTTCTTCGGCCTGCTTGTCCATCTGGTGGCCAATAACAGCGCCTGTGGCTCCACCAACGGTAGCGCCAATAATAGCACCCATAGCAGTATTGCCCGAGGCTTTCCCGATCACTGCACCCATGGCTCCACCCGCAACAGCACCTACGGCTCCGCCTTTCTGGGTTTTGTTTAGGGATGAACAGCCTGCAAAAATCAAAGCTGCACTTAGTAATGTGATCAAACTCATTCGTAATTTTTTCATAACTGAGGTTTTAATTTATTTAAGGTTTTAATGATAGTTTCCGGCAGGAGTGTATGAATTTTAAAACTTTCATGAAGAAGTAATGGGTTTTGATATTATTCAGTTTTAAAAATATTGTGTCCCTTACTTACAATCACGTTTTTATTTCATTTGCCTGCTCATTTCAATTCATTAAAAACCACCCTGCAAAGGTGAGCCCAATTTATCCGTTGAATGTTACATAACTTTATGAAAGAATTACAACATTCACACATTGCCGGGTGAAAGGTTGCTTTTACAGAAATAAAATTCTTACCTCCAAGGAATGAGTCTTATGTCCTTTCCAGATTCAATATGTCCGGAATACAATTTATTTTAAAACGTTGTGTCAAGTATTGCCATTGATCCATATGCGGGCACCATGGGTTAAAAGCCGGAGCACCGGCAACCAACTGTAAAAAAATCCTTTATGGTTGCTCTTCACTAAGAGAAACTTTCAAAATAACTTCCTCAATTCGAATTAAAGAAGTGAATGAAATTAATACACCTCAGGGTAATAATATATCGTCCCTACGGGACATTAATCTGACTTGTATGTTGTTATCTGCCAATATATTGCCCCGATGTGACAGTCTCAGCGGGATAAGTTTCTATTCATGACTTTCTCGTAGGGACGATACATTCATTATAAGTTAATATTATTGGTTTTAATTTAAAATCCTGAAACAGTTTTGAAGTTATTTTGAATGATTTACTAATCTGTAAATTATGTAAATAGTTGTAGAAATTATGTAAATATTTTGTGTCGCTTATACGCCAACTTTGTAAAATTATTCATTTTCATCCCCATATAAAACCAGCAATATGACAGACACAGATTTTAAACACAAGCTGATCAGCCTTCAGGAGCCAATGATGAAACTTGCATTCAGGCTTACATCTGATGTGGATGATGCCAAAGATCTTACCCAGGAAACATTTCTGAAAGCCCTGAAATATTGCGACAAGTACGTAACCGAATCGAATTTCAAAGGTTGGGTGTACACTGTTATGAGGAATACTTTTATAAATAATTATCACCGCGCGAAGCGCAAAGTGAGTTTGTACGATAACTCAAAATCCGAGCAACAACAAAATGAAGTTCGTGCCACAGGCTATAACGACCCTTTATCAGAATATCATACTAAAGAACTTCATAAAATGATTGATTCACTGCATTCCGATTTAAAACGTCCTTTCATAATGCACCAGGAAGGCTATAAATATAAAGAGATTGCTGAAGCACTCTCAGTAAACATTGGAACTGTTAAAAACAGAATTTTTGTTGCACGCCGTAAATTAACCAATACTTCTCTTACTCTTTAAAAATCTCGGTCCTGCTTTCTGGCTGGTAAGGTTAACATAAACTTGTAGCCGACTACAATAAATTAACACTTCAATTTTTGATTCGTATTTAGTAGTGTTAAACAAGCGTTTACCCTATTAAACATAGAAAAGCTACTACTATTGCCAATAATCAAATGCGGAGAACCATTTTTGTACAACAGTGAAATTGTGTGCAGTCATAAAACTGAAAAATTGAAAACTATGATGTTATATATAAAAAATATGGTGTGCGACCGTTGCAAAACGATGGTAAAATCCGATCTTGATGCAGCGGAAGTTCCATATGCAAGTGTGGAATTGGGAAGAGTTACCTTAAATGTGGAAATAACTTCACAGCAGCGCAAGCAGTTAGCGGAAGCCTTGCATAAAAATGGTTTCGTGCTTATTGAAGAAGAAAAAAACCTGATTATTGAGAAATTAAGAGCTGCCATTGCCAACCTCGAAAAATACGCTGATGAAGACCTTAAAATAAGCTTTACTGATTTCCTGAGCCTGAGTTTGAAGGATAACTTTATTTCATTGAATACTCTGTTTTCGGAAATTGAAGGCCTCACAATCGAAAAATACATAATCAGGCATAAAATTGAAAAAATAAAAGAATTATTGGTTTACGAAAATTTCACACTAACCGAAATAGCTAACAGATTGCATTACAGTTCCGTGGCACAACTCTCGAACCAGTTTAAACGATCAACTGGTCTTACTCCTACTCATTTTAAATTGCTGCGGCAAACCAGGTTTACAAATCAACAGATCAATTGATTTAGGTCTTTTAATAAAATATAATCATGAAATCCAGACTCTATATTGTAAATAATAAGACTTCGGACACTGAAATGCCTGTTGATGGAAACGCATCAATATCTCCTGATTCCATTGATAGTTCTGTTGAAGCGCTTTCTACTGCCTCGCTTCTCAAACAACGGGTGATAGAACTGGAAGAAATCAACCTGGAGCTGAATATGTCTGCTCAAGCACAAGCGTTAAAACTAACTAATGTAATCGAAACCAATGCTAAATTCCTCTCCATCATTGCTCATGATCTGCGCGGTCCATTCTGTTCTGTAATAAGTGTTCTTGAGTTATTGAAGGACAGTTATTATGATCACAATTTGAAAGATGTTAAGAAATACATGGGGATGGCTACCAACTCAGCCAACGGAACATTACAACTGCTCGAAAACCTATTGGCATGGGCTTCAGCTCAAAATAAAGAATACACTTTCAGCCCAGCCAAAGTTAATGTAATGGAACTGGTAGAAGAAGAATTTGTGAGTTCTACACTTACAGCCGCGCACAAACTAATTACGTTGGATCATAATGTTTCTTCCAATTTGTTTGTAGCAGCCGACATCAATATGATAAAAACTGTTTTCCGGAATCTGATCAATAATGCTATCAAATTTTCGTTTATCGGAGGCAATATCGCCATAAACGCTCATGAGAAAAAGCAATATGTCGAAATAAGTATTCAGGACAACGGAATTGGCATTCCGCAAAAAGCCATGCAGGAACTTTTCGTAAAAAACGAATTACATACCACCAGAGGGACCAACAACGAACCGGGCACAGGATTGGGTCTTGCAATTTGTAAAGAGTTTATCGAAAAACACGGAGGCAAAATATGGATCGAAAGTAAAGCTGAAAAAGGGAGTAAAGTGATATTTACTTTACCTCATTATATATAAACTGATATTTTAGCTAAATTTGTCTTCCCTTGTAACCGCTAATTATGCAACAGTAGGTAATTTAGTTAATAAAACCCATTATGAGCCCAGCAAAAGGAAAAACGATAGCTACAGTTAAAAACAAAACCACTGATACAGATACCAAACTGTTTCCTATTGTTTGCATAGGGGCTTCGGCAGGCGGGCTCGAAGCAATGGAACTATTCCTTGGCAATGTAACACACAACAGCGGAATGGCTTACATTGTGATCCAACACCTCGATCCTACTCAAAAAGGGATGTTGCCCGAACTGCTTCAGCGAATTTCGAAAATGGAAGTTTTTCAGGCTGCTGACAGGATGGCTGTTAAGCCCAACCATATTTATGTTATTCCACCGAACAAAAACATGTCGATTTTAAAAGGTGTACTTCACCTTTTCGAACCCATGGAAATAAGGGGATTGCGGCTGCCGATTGATTTTTTCCTTCACTCACTGGCCGACGACCGTCAGGAACTGGCTATTGCTGTTATACTTTCGGGCATGGGATCCGATGGCAGTATTGGTATACGTTCCATTAAGGGAAAAAACGGAATTGTACTGGTACAGGAACCTGCAACGGCAAAATACAGCAGTATGCCTCAAAATGCTATAGATGCGGTAAAGGTTGATATTGTTGCACCTGCTGACGAATTACCCTTACGTTTGCAGGCTTACATGAAACATATTCCGGTTGTACAATCAAATTTCGAAATAGAAATCAAGGACCAGAGTGCACTCGAAAAAATTATTATCCTGCTGCGTACACAAACCGGAAACGACTTTTCCCTATATAAAAAAAATACTTTGTACCGTCGCATCGAGCGTCGCATGAGCGTGCATAAAATTAACAAAATTGCTTCATACGTTCATTTTATGCAGGAAAATCCGAAAGAAATAGATATCCTTTTCAGAGAATTGCTGATAGGAGTAACAAATTTCTTTCGCGATGCCCCCACCTGGGATAAGTTAAAAGATACTATATTCCCTGATATGATCAGCAAGCTGCATGATGGCTCGGTTTTACGGGCATGGGTTCCGGCTTGTTCCACCGGCGAAGAGGCATTTTCACTGGCCATAGTATTTAAGGAGGCACTCGGAAAAATGAATTCGCATTCCGCAATTTCGTTACAGATTTTTGCATCCGATCTCGATAACGAAGCCATTGAAACAGCCCGTAAAGGATTGTTTCCGGCACACATAGTTTCGGATGTATCGCCACAACGTTTGAGTCGTTTCTTTACCAAAACGGATGAAGGCTATCACATAAATACCGAGATACGCGAAATGGTTGTGTTTGCCAAACACAACGTAATATTGCATCCGCCATTCACCAAAATTGATATTCTCACCTGTCGCAACCTGCTTATATATCTCGATTCCGAATTACAGAAGAAACTACTCGAATTGTTCCACTACAGTATTAATCCTGATGGATGCCTTGTACTTGGCAGTGCCGAAACACTGGGGACTCATAGTCAGTATTTTACACCGGTTGATGCCAAACTCAAAATTTTTAAACGCATCCATTCTGCACAAAATCCTCAGTTATTCAATTTTCCCTCCTCTTTTTCCCGCTCTAAATCCATAACAACCGAAACGATGGTAGTTGCAAATCCACCCGCAAATATCCAGTTGCTTGCCGATCATCTTCTGCTTCAGCATTTTTCGCCCCCGGGCGTGCTGGTTAACGAAAATGGAGATATTATTTACCTTAGCGGTCGCACCGGTAAATACCTCGAACCCGCAGTTGGTAAAGCTAATATGAATATTTTTGCCATGTTGCGCGAAGGCTTGAACATTGAATTTCCTCCTGCTTTCAGGAAGTCGCTAATGAAAAAAGATACGGTAGTTTTACACAACCTCAAAGTGGGCAACAACGGAGGCACACAAAATGTAAATGTTACTATCCAATATCTTGATAAACCTGTACCCCTGGCCGGAATGGTGATGGTAGTTTTCACTGATTTGCCACCTACAGATAAACGCATTACGGGTACAAAAACGCAGAAAACTATCCTTCATCCAAGGCAAAAGGAACTGGAAAATGAACTGCAGCAAACACGTGAAGAAATGCAAAGCACCTTCGAAGAAATGCAGACTTCGCAGGAAGAATTAAAATCAACCAACGAGGAACTGCAGTCAACCAACGAAGAAATGCAGTCGGCCAACGAAGAACTTACTACCTCTAAAGAAGAAATGCAGAGCCTTAACGAAGAGATGCAAACGGTAAATGCTCAACTCAGTTCGAAGGTTAACGACTACTCGCGGATTAATAACGACATGAAAAACCTGCTCAACAGCACGGATATTGCAACTTTGTTTCTCGATAAGGATTTGAATATCCGCCGCTTTACCAACGAAGCCACCAAAATTTTTAAACTTATAAACAGCGACATTGGACGCCCTTATACTGACCAGGTTTCCGACCTTGTGTATCCCGATTTATCTGCCGATGCACTTGAAGTGCTGCGAACGCTTGTATTTAAACAAAAACAAATTCCTACCAGGGATGGCCGGTGGTATTCCATCCGCATAATTCCCTATCGCACCTCCGACGACCGTATTGACGGGTTAGTTATCACATTTATCAACAATTCCGACATCAAACATCTGGAAGGCGAATTACTCGAAACCGAACAGGCATACAGGCTTATACTCAATTCAAGCTCTGATACTATTATCCGCCTGTCAACCAATTATAAAATACTGGAGTTTAATGCTGAAGCCGAAAAGTTTTTTGGCAAAAAACTTAAAGATGTTGAAAACCAAAGTTTTATTAAGCTGTTTGTAAATGAAAGAGCACATAAAAAAACTGAAAACGAGTTGACAAAAATACTGCATCATAAAGCAGAGACAAAGCTTAACATGCAGGTACATGCAATGGACGGCAGGCAGGTAGATATTGAATGGACTGTACATATACTGTTAAGCAACCTCGGCTTACCGGCAGGACTTATATTAATTGCCGGAAAGTAAAGCCTGAACATACATTGCCACTACATAAAAGTAACTGAAGACTAAATTATACAAGCCATGATAAGTGACGACATTGATTATACTGATGAACAACTTCTACGCAAAAAAGCTGAAGAAAAACTGAAACTAAAGCAAGCCAATGCCGAAAATCCTGACATAGATACGGATACAAAAAAGCTACTGCACGAACTACAGGTACATCAAATTGAGCTTGAAATGCAGAATGAGGAATTACGGCAGGCATATGAAACATCAGAAGTTGCTTTAAAGAAATACACCCTGTTGTACGACTTTGCGCCTATGGGATATTTTACACTCGAAGCCGATGGCAGTATAAGTGAATTGAATTTCACGGCAGCCGATATACTTGGCGAAAAGCGCTTTAGTTTATTCAACAGCAGTTTTAAATTATTTGTTGCCGACGAGTCGAAACTTGTATTTAGCAATTTCTTTAGAATAATAAGTAACAGCAATTTCAAGGAATCCTGCAGGATAAAGCTGGGGTACAACAACACCTTTCGCTCAGTATATATCGAAGGTATTTCGACCGGCGAGGAAGGGCAATGCCTGTTGTCAGTAGTTGATATTTCCGGATTTAGGAATCAGGAAGAACAATAAGCGCAGGCTTTTGCAGGTAAAATCCAAAGGAAGAATATGAGATGTTTGTAAAACTTACTTCAGTTAGTAATCAGCAACTCTAAAACCAGTACAGCATTAAAAAATTTGTACCTGCCGGTTTCCACAACCGGCAGTTTTTTATATTCAGGCTTGCTAAACTAAAACATGTGAATATTGTAAATTTTTGATGAAATTGTGTAATACTTTTTGGGCCGTACACATACACCTTTGTACTATGAAGATAGTTCAACTTGTAGCATCCGGCTGCATCCCCTAAACCACTTCATGCTATTTTACTACCGATATAAAAGGGAACCGGAACGGGCAAAAAATGTCAGTTCTTACAATTATTTATGCCGGATAGCTTCAATTTAAATTAAACTTTCTCAATACACATAAAGTAATTAAAGGAATAACATGGAAACACTCACAAAAGGATTGATTCAGGAACTGCTAACTGCTAACCAGAAACCCTGTATTTCACTATATATGCCTACGCACCGCACATATCCCGGAAATGCCCAGGATATAATCCGTTTTAAAAATATTGTTAAACAAATGGAGGCATCACTGCTGCTGAACTATTCGTCAGCTGATGCGAAAAAACATCTTGAGCCTTTCGAAGCACTTGGTAATGATACTGATTTCTGGAATCATACCTCCGAAGGACTGGCTGTATTCAGTTCCCCGGGCTTTTATAAAGCTGTAGGAATGCAACGACCGGTTGATGAAATGGTAATGGTTGCTGATAGTTTCCATACAAAACCAATGCGTCAGTACCTTCAATCTGTCGACCATTATTACCTGTTGGCATTAAGTCTGCACAATTTCAGGCTTTTCGAAGGCAACCACCATTCACTTATTGAGGTAGATCTTACTGAAGATTCACCAAAAACGATTGAAGATGCACTTGGCGATGAACTTACTGATAAGCATTCGACAGTAGCCTCGTATGGCGGAACCGGTGGCGAAAGCACAACTATGCACCACGGACACGGCGGCAGAAAGGACGAAACTGACAATGATGCTGAGCGGTATTTCCGTGTAGTGGCAACCTATGTTAACGATAAATATTCGAAACCTACAGGTTGGCCTCTTTTGCTGGCGGCATTGCCCGAACACCATAGTCTTTTCCGGAAGGTGAGTAAAAATCCATTGCTGATGCTAAACAGTGTTGCAATTAACCCCTCCGCGGTTTCGCCCGACAAACTGGCAACTATGGCATGGGAAATTATGGAACCTGAGTATTTACTCAAACTTGACCGCATGGGCGAACAGTATTCGCAGGCAAAAGCGGATGGCAAAGGTAGCGACGAATACAAGGAAGTAGCCGTAGCAGCAGTTGAAGGACGTATAGATACACTTCTGGTTGAGGCTGACCGCATGATTGCCGTGAGGATAACAAATCTGGTAACAGGAAACACTCAAAATAAAGATCTGCAAAATCCAAAAGTGGACGATCTGCTTGATGATATGGGCGAACTGGTTGAAAAAATGGGTGGCCAGGTAATGGTTCTGCCAGCTGACAAAATGCCTACCGATACCGGGCTTGCTGCCATATTTCGTTATTAACAAAATCGATGTTAAAAAGTGAAAATCCAGATCAATACCGACAAAAATATTGGTGAAGCGAAGAACTCAATGATGCAATAAAAGCTTTGATTTGGGATTAGCTAAACAGGCTTCATGATCAGTTCACGCGTTTGGAAGTTCATTTGTCCGACGAGGATGGCAAAAAGGAAGGCTTTAATAACATACGACGTATGCTCGAAGCACGAAAACATAAAGCCAATTGTTGTAACTGAACAGTCAGATATTGCAAAAAATGCTGTACATGGAGCATTAAAAAAACTGAAAACCTCCATCGATACCCTGCTCAGCAGCAAAAAGAATTATTAAACAAATAGTGTAAAAACCAGATGTAATAATAATAATGTTTGGAAGGCATTTCACAACTAATGAGTAATAAAAACACAATCCCATGTTAATCCAGCATCATTTGTTACCGGACAATGGCTATTCGCCAAATAAATCGCTGTCTTTGGTCTTTACGCAACCTCATGAAATTAATGAAAAAACAAGCATTCATAACCTAATCCCTGAATTTGACAATATACCTGACGATTTCGAAAAACGCGGCAACAAATGGCACAAAGCTGTGTTAACCTGGTTTTTCGCAGGTATTAACAAGGAAAAGTTCAGTGAAAAAGCAGGTATATACAAAGAGAAAGCGATATCCCACCTTTCAGTAATGATTGGTGACTGGACCCTGAAACATAATCACAAAATAGCCGGTGCCGCTTTTTTAATGTCATTATGGTTCGAGGACTTTGCCTTGTAAATTCAATTTGCGGGTATTCGATTTCCTGCACCGATAAAATCAGGGGACAATATCTTTTTTAACCGGAGATCAACATTTCAAATAAAAAAACATTAGACATGAAAACGAAAGAATTTAAAAAAGTACTGATTGCGCTGGATTATGACAAATCATCCAGAAAAGTTGCAGCAGCAGGTTATGCAATGGCCAAAACAATGAATGCCGAAGTTACACTTCTTCATGTAATATCCGATCCTGTTTATTATTCATCAGCTGAATACTCCCCTATTGTTGGACTTACAGGTTCACTCGGAGTAGATCCATCGCAAATGGATACCGCTGAAAGGCTTAAAGAATTAACTCAGAATTTTCTGGCCGAAGAAAAAACCCGTTTGGGAGACGAAAACATTCAAATACTGCTGAAAGAGGGCGATTATGCCGATACCATATTGAAAACAGCAACTAAACTACATGCAAATATAATAGTGATAGGCTCGCACAGCAGTCGGTGGCTCGAAGATGTTGTTATGGGAAGTGTAACCAACAAAGTGCTGCGACATACTACAATTCCGCTATTCATAGTGCCTATGAAAAAACAGGATTAAAGTTGCTCATTTAATATTAAAAAATGTGGTATTCGAAATCAATTAAAGAAGTTCTTTCGGAATTAAAAGTCGATCCGTTGCAGGGGCTTTCCACAACGGAAGCCAAAATGCGGCTGGAAACCTACGGTTCAAACAAGCTGCTTGCGAAAAAGAAAAAGAGCATTCTCCTTCTGTTCCTTTTACAACTCAGGGACTGGCTTATCTACATACTTTTTGCGGCGGTTATCATTACCGTATTTTTAGGCCATTACACGGATGCCGTCATCATCATGCTTGTAATAACTATTAATGCTGTACTTGGAGTAGTTCAGCAGGTAAAAGCCGGCAAAGCGATTGAAGCACTGCAGAAAATGGCTTTCCCTAAAGCCCTTGTCCGCAGAAACGGAGAGGTTAAAGAGATGGATTCAGCGGAATTAGTGCCCGGCGACATCCTTATCCTTGATGCCGGACGAATAATAGCTGCTGATATGCGGCTAATCGAATCAGCTAACCTCCACATCGAAGAATCAGCCCTTACCGGCGAATCAGTTCCTTCCGAAAAAGATGCATCTCTCGTTCACAGCGATCCTCAAACCCCTGTGGGCGACCGCTTGAATAGTGCATTCATGTCAACTCCTGTTACCAATGGCAGAGGCATAGGGGTGGTGGTTGAAACAGGAATGAAAACCGAGATCGGAAAAATTGCCGATATTATCAACACCGAAACAAAGTCCAAAACCCCGCTGGAAATCAGGCTGGATAAATTAGGGAAAACACTGGGCGTAATAGCTATCGGAATCTGTGTGGTTATCTTCATCATTGCTCTATTGCAGGGCAGGGAACTGCAGGAAATGTTTCTTATGTCGGTTTCGCTTGCTGTAGCAGCTATTCCCGAAGGTCTGGCAGCCATAGTTGCAGTAGTTCTTTCTATTGGGGTAACCGGCATGTCGAAGAAAAATGCCATAATAAAGAAACTGCCTGCAGTCGAAACACTTGGTTCTGTTAATATTATCTGTTCTGACAAAACCGGTACGTTAACTCAGAACAAAATGACCGTAACAACCCTATTCAACCTCGGGGGCGAATTACCAATTGTGCGCAATCAGAAAAATAATGCTGCCGCAGATGCCATATTTATGGCTAAAGCTCTGTTTCTAAATTCCGATGCAACTTATGAAAAAGGACATGGAACCGGCGATCCAACCGAAATTGCGTTACTGCTGTTAGCCGACGATGTGGGAATTGACCGCGAAACAGAAAAATCACGAAATAAGCGTGTTGGTGAGTTTTCCTTTGATTCGGACCGCAAACTAATGTCGACACTTTACGAGGAAAACGGGAAGTTCACGGTTTTTACCAAGGGTGCACTTGGAAGCCTGCTTACTATTTCGACACATGTGCTTGAAAATGAAGAAGTAATTCCTATTACTGACGAACACCGTAACCAATACCTTTCAGCAGCAGAAAATATGGCCGGCAATGCACTTCGCACTCTGGGCGTAGCTTATAAGCAGGTAGATGCAGCTATTGAGGCATCAGAAATGGAAAAGGATATGATCCTCGCCGGCCTTGTTGGCATGATTGATCCGCCCCGGCCCGAAGTGAAAACTGCTATTCAGCAAGCATTACAAGCTGGTATTACTACTATTATGATTACCGGCGACCATCGAAACACTGCTTTTGCCATTGCTCATGAACTGGGAATTGCCGAAACGCTGGATCAGGTGCTTACAAGCCGGGAAATTGACGAACTAACAGAAAAGGAATTTGCCGGTAAGATTGAGAATTATCGGGTATTTGCGCGTGTTTCGCCCGAGCATAAGGTGAAAATTGTACAAGCGTTGAAATCGCATGGCAATATTGTGTGTATGACTGGCGACGGGGTTAACGACGCACCTTCGTTAAACAGTGCCGATATTGGCATTGCCATGGGCATTACCGGAACTGATGTTGCCAAAGGGGCAGCAGATATGATACTTACCGACGATAACTTCGCAACCATAGTTTCAGCTATTGAACAAGGCCGCAATATTTACAACAACATTAAAAAGACGGTTATCTTTCTGCTAACATGTAATCTTGGAGAAGTGATAGCCGTTTCAGTAACCCTTCTGATTGGTTGGGAGGCTCCGCTGATAGCTACCCAACTGCTGTGGATAAACCTGATTACCGATTCGTTTCCTGCAATTGCATTAGGCATGGATCCGGGCAGTAAGGATGTGATGAAAGAAAAACCCCGCGATGCAAAAGAGAGTTTCTTCGCTGGCAATGCAGGTTTGCATGTTATCTTAGGAGGTATATTAATCGGTGTATTAACCATTTTTGCGTTCTGGTTCGGGTACTACGAACACGGATACAATCCTTTCAGCCATTCAGTTCCCGTAAATACAGTAGAATATGCCCGTACAATGGCTTTCATGGTGCTGGTTGTCTGCCAGTTATTTTACTCACTGGCTGTGCGTAACAGTTCAAAATCAATATTTCAGATCGGCGTATTCTCCAACAAATACCTTTCGGGTGCCATTTTGCTGGGAATCCTTTTACAATTGCTGGTAATTGGTATACCGGCCATGCAACGTGCCTTCCATTTGCAAATGATTGATCTGACTGCCTGGTTAATAGTTATTGGCCTCGGGCTGGTTCCTCTTTTCTTTAATGAAATTTTCAAGCTGTTTATTCGGGCAAAACTGAAAAGCAAAATTTAAAAACAACTTTCCCGGTTTTAAGCTCATCCCCGGATCTAATTCCAATTCATAATTCCCCTAAACCATGGATTTCGTAGATTATTATAAAATTCTGGGTATTGAAAAAACGGCAACTGCCAAAGACGTTAAAAGCGCTTACCGCAAATTAGCCCGCAAGTATCATCCCGATTTAAATCCGAATGATGCGGATGCCAAAAGGAAATTTCAGCAGATAAACGAAGCCAACGAAGTGCTGAGTGATACTGTAAAGCGAAAGAAATTCGATCAGTACGGCAAGGACTGGCAACATGCTGATGAATTTGAAAAGGCGAAACAGTATCAGGATCAATCATCAACTTCGCCTGGACAAAGGTATTCGGGGGCGCAATCTGACGGGGATTTTTCCGATTTCTTCGAAAACCTGTTTGGAGGAGCATCAGGCGCCGGCCGCAGCAGGCAGGTAAAATACCGGGGCGAGGACTATACTGCGGAAATTCATCTCAATCTTATTGATGCATATAAAACTCACAAACAAACACTAACGGTAAACAGGAAACAAATTAGAATTACTATTCCTGCTGGAATTGAAAACGGGCAAACAATTAAAATTCCGGCTCATGGAGGCCTTGGTATTAATGGCGGGCCAAATGGCGATCTATATATTACTTTCTCCATCGCCAACCATGCTAAAATCAAGCGTTTGGGCGATAATTTATATTCCACCGCCAGTCTTGATTTATATACTGCCGTGCTGGGAGGAGAAATTACCTTTGACACGCTGAACGGTAAGGTGAAACTAAAAGTAGCTCCCGAAACACAGAATGGAAGTAAAATAAAGCTCAAAGGAAAAGGATTTCCGGTGTACAAAAATGAAGGACAATTTGGAGATTTTATTTTGACCTGGGATATAAAAGTTCCCACCAATCTTACGAATAAGCAAAAAGAATTATTCGTCGAATTATCAAAATCATAACCTTTAATAAATTCGCCATGTATCCACAATATATAGCCTTAAATGAATTTTGTGCCAATCACAACATTGATATCGCATTTATCAGTTCGCTGCAGCAAACCGGACTGATTGAAATTCATACCATTGAACAAACCGGTTTTATTGAATCAAGCCAGTTGCGGCAGGTTGAGAAGTATATCCGCTTTCATTACGATATGGATATAAACATCGAGGGCATTGAAACAATCACGCATTTATTGCAACAAATAACCTCCATGCAAAACGAAATTACCATGCTCCGGAACCAGCTTAGATTATATGAAACAAATGAATAGTAACAATATGTGAATATTGTAACTCTTTTAAAAAATTGTGTAATGCTTTCTCAACGGATCATACCCACTTTTGTAAAGTGAAAATTATTTCACCCATGTCCCGCCGGTTGCGGGCTCTAAAAACATACTATTATGAATACTGACGAAGTAAAAGGAAACTGGAATGAGCAAAAAGGCAAACTCAAACAGAAATTTGGATTTTTAACCGATAATGATCTGATGTTTGAAGAAGGCAAAAAAGATGAAATGCTCGGTAGGCTTCAAATTACACTTGGCAAAACAAAAAGTGATTTGCAGAAACTTATCTCAGAACTTTAATCATTGGCTTTCAAAAAAAAATGTATTGTTCAGCTGCGCAAACTTCGGAATAGTACTATTAAAATCAGTTAACAAATTAAATTTTAACCCAATAAACCCGAAAAAATGAAAAAATCAATTTATTCACTTGTAGCAGTTTTATTTCTTATTGCAGGTTCCGTTTTTACAAGCTGCAATTCGGCTACGGTAAAGGAAGAAAACAATGCTACTGAAGTAGAAGATGCAAATACTGATGTGGTAGTTGTAGCTACACCCGAAGAATGGCAGGCTTTTAAAACAGATGCTGAAGCTAAAATTAAAAACAATGAAATCAGGATTGAAGAATTAACTGTACAAATGAATAAGCCAGGCAAGCTTTTTGATGAAGTGTACAAGAATAGGATTCAAACCCTGGAACAGCAAAACAAAGATCTTCAGACCCGTATTGATGCATATGACAGAACCCAAACCGATTGGGAAAAGTTCAAACGTGAATTTAACCACGACATGGATGAAATTGGTAACGCGCTGAAAGACATAACAGTTAACAACAAGAACTAATCTTGTTTCAAATCTGAAAAAAGCGGGGTAATCCCGCTTTTTTTTGCTATCCGCTGATTACCGAAATGTAAAAAACCAAAAAGCTTCGGATAGCATTTAATGCCCGAAAACAAACTTTATAAAAACGCTAATAAACATTCACACCAGAATCTTTCGAAATGAAAATTTCAATCTCATCTTTTGTTCTTGCACTGATGCTTAGTATAGGTACCATATTTATTAGCTGCCAGTCTGCATTTCAAAAAGAAGAAGCTGCTACTGCTGAAATGATAGCTGCCGACCTTTCCAAAACCTCCTCGCCTACTGATATAAAAGCGATGGATTACAAAATTATCAATGCTGACGAATGGGAAATTTTCAGATCTGAAGCTGATGCTAAAATAAGGAGCAACGAAATGCTTCTGGCTGAATTATCGGTTCAGCTTAGTAAGCCCGGCACTACGCTCGACACTTTGTTTGCCGAAAAAATAAAAACACTGAATTCGCAAAATCAGGCATTTATATACAGGTTAAACGCTTATGCAAAAAACCGCTCCGATTGGGAAACATTTAAACGCGACTTTAATTCCGATATGGAGGAACTCGAAAAAGTGTTGAAAGAACTGGCATCAATTAACAAAAAATAATACTATAAGAACAATAAAACCTGGAATCACAAATCACCTCCCTAAACGCGATATGTGAATAATGTAATTTCTTTCCTAAATTATGTAATGCTATATGGCATTTTTTGTTTCAACTTTGTAGTAATCAAATGAATGCATTACAAGTCTGCAGATTGCAACAATTAAAAACTTAACGGTAATGAATACTTCCGAAATAAATGTAAACTGGCCGGAAAGAAAAGAAAGACTCAAACAAAAATTTGAATCTTTAACTGATAGTGATCTATTGCTTGAAGGTGACAAAAAGGAAGCAATGCTCGCGAAACTTCAAATAAAGTTAGGTAAAACAAAAAATGAACTGCTTAAAATAATTGCAGCACTTTAACCTGTTTATACTGAAATGGAATATGCTTCTAATTATTTAGATTTGATTCAAAACGCCTTTCCGCAAAAAAACCTTATCTTTGCATAATTATAAAAACAGATCACATTAATTCATAACAATATGTCAGATAAAGTGTTACAAAAAGTTGCCCCCGGTGTAGTTACCGGTGATGGCGTTCAGGAAATTTTTCGCATTGCAAAGCAAAATCATTTCGCTCTTCCTGCTGTTAACGTAGTAGGTACCGATTCGGTTAACGCAGTATTACAGGCAGCAAAAGAAGTGAATTCTCCTGTTATTATTCAGTTTTCGAATGGCGGCGCGCATTTTTATGCCGGTAAATTCCTGAGCAACGAAGGCGAAAAAGCCGCTATTGCCGGCGCCGTTTCAGGAGCTAAACATATACATGCAATGGCCGAAATGTATGGTGTTCCGGTAATAATTCATACTGATCATGCAGCTAAAAAATTACTGCCATGGATCGACGGCCTTTTAACTGCCGGCGAAAAACATTTTGCCGAAACAGGCAAGCCGCTTTTTAGTTCGCATATGCTCGACCTTTCGGAAGAACCGCTACATGAAAACCTCGAAATATGCAAGCAATTCCTTACCCGCATGAGCAAATTGGGCATGACCCTCGAAATTGAACTCGGCGTTACAGGTGGCGAAGAAGATGGTATTGACAACTCAGATGTCGACAGTTCGAAACTATACACCCAACCCGAGGATGTAGCTTATGCTTACGAAGAACTGATGAAGGTAAGCGATAAATTTACCATTGCTGCATCGTTCGGAAACGTTCACGGTGTTTACAAACCAGGAAATGTTAAGCTGCAGCCGGTTATACTCAATAACTCACAGAAATTTGTGGAGAAAAAATTCAATACCGCAGCCCAGCCTCTTAATTTTGTATTTCATGGCGGATCAGGATCCACACAGGAAGAAATTCGCGAAGCCATTTCGTACGGTGTTGTAAAAATGAATATTGATACTGATACTCAATGGGCTACATGGAAAGGTATCATGGATTATTACAAGAAAAACGAAGGCTACCTGCAAAGTCAGATCGGTAATCCCGACGGTGAGGATAAACCCAACAAAAAATACTACGATCCACGCAAATGGCTCAATGAAGCACAGAAAACATTGGTTCTTCGCGTAAAAGAAGCATTTACCGACCTTAATTGCATCGACAGGAATTAAACCCTTTCGGGTAAACATTATTTCGGCAGTATACGTTGCCAAAACAAAAAAGCTCCAGAGTGGAGCTTTTTTCGTTTATAAATAACAGCTTACCTTGTTGAAACCTGCATGGTTTCGTATGGATTGATGCTAAGTACAGGGAAAGGCGAATTATTAACCATTTGCTGTGCATAAGGCCCTACAAGCAGGTTAAACGGACTGGTTTCCTGTTCAGTCATAATACTTATAAGGTTAGCCCTGACGCGCTTGGCATACTCAATTGTACCGGTTGTGAGGTTATCGCAAACCAGTGTATCGCGGTGAAATTTAATTCCTTCATCTTCCAGGTAATCACAAACCTGATCAGTATATCCATCAACTCTTTTCTGAATCGATTTGTACTTGGAAGCATAAATAGAGAGCACATAAACTTCGGAATCAAAAAGCCTGGCCAGGTATGCCGTAAATGGCACTTTCTGGCGTGTATCGAGTGTGCTGTCGATAGGCATAAGAATAATCCTCATTTCGTGCCTGGCATCAATACCTGCGCGTAATGTAATAACCGGACAGGGAGAAACCGATATCAGTTTATTGGCATTACTGCCGATCCAGAACTGTTCAAAACCAGATACACCATGTGTTCCCATGACAATACAGAGGCTTTCCATTTCTTTGGCCTCATCTATTATTTCGCGGTATACTTTACCTTCCCTGATCACAAAATCAATATGCGAATCGGGAAGCATAGGAGCATATTTTTCCACCAGTTTACCAAACTGTTTCCTGATTTCATCAATCAGGTCGGCAGAAGTATCGGAATAAATGGTTGTTTTTGTAACGCTTGGGTTATTCACCCAAATCATATGAATATCAAGGACACCACGCGATGCAATTGAAACTGCATGTTCAAGAGCATTTACTGAACAGTCGGAGAAATCAATTGCAGCAATAATATTGGCCATATAATTACACTATTATAGGTTTGACACAATTATGGGTTGGCTAAGATAACTAAAAGTAAAGGGCAAAGCAAGCAGTTTTTGTCTGATTGTAAAAATAAACGACAAATTCCTATTTTAAGTATGTATGCTATTATATAAATTTATAAAACGCGGGAAAAAAGTATTGTTATTGTGGATTGCAGAATGTTTCGTTGTATTTGCTGATCTTAATTTTTATTTGATTTGAAAACATAGTCAAAAGGCTTTATAATTTTAATATTCATCAAATTTGCATAACCTTACATACTTAAAATATTCATTTTTACGTCAGTAGCTAATCGGCCAGTTGTATCAGATAATCTCAATATGAAGCCAGCCAATCTATCATTGCACTATTTTATCTTTAACAGGGAATGAATTCGGATAATCGCTGTTAATTTTCTTTTTAAAACCAACAGCTTCAATCAGAGAGTGAAAATTCCCGACACGTACTCTGTAATATGGTTCTTTATAGGATAGGTAGGGCTTTACTTCGGGATAAAGTGACTCGAATTCATCTTTTACTGATGCTGCTTTATTTTTTGAATTGCTACCTGAATCAAAAAATATCTGAACCTTGTAGCCATCCATTTCCGGATTATTGAGGCTCATTTTGCGGTACTGTTCAGCAAGTTGCGAAATTTTCGCATCCTGAATTACTTCAACTACACCCGGAGATGCAACAAGTTGCTGGGCAACACCATTAAAGGTAAAAACCAACAGTGCAATACAAGTAGTGAAAACTAATCTGAACATCACAAAAAATTCTGTTATAGTGTTAGATGGTCATTAGGATGCAGAGTGAGAACCGGCACCGGCGAATAATTTACCAGTTGCTGAGCAAAGGGTCCCAGTAGGATTGAACTTGCCTGATCCTGAACATCAGTCATTATAGCAATCAGATCGGCATCAACCATACGGGCATGTTCAATTATATCGGCAGCTATTTTTTCGCTGTTAATACTATCAACAATATAGTTGACACCAATTTCATCGAGGTGATTTTTTACTTTTGCTACGTTACTGTCTACTATTTTCTGCATTGATTTCAGCCCGCTCGAATTTAATGCCAGAATATTGATATCAGCACCTGTTTCTTTAGCCAGACTAGCAGTAAAAGCTACCTTTTGTAGTGTTTTGGATGTATGATAAACGGGGAAAAGTATCTTTCGGTATCCACGGCTTTTGTTATAGTTATATTTAACTGTTATAACCGGGCACGATGCACTGGATACAATCCTGTATGCATTAGTTCCTATCCAGAATTCTTCGAACCCTGATGATCCATGAGCTCCAACAATAAGCAAGCATGAATCATTCTGTTTTACAAAAGCTGCAAGCTCCTGATATACACGCCCTTTCCGGACTTTCGCATAAAGTTTGCCATGTACTAACTTATCTTTATAAGTCGCAAGTAACTCATCGAGGTTATTTTTCGCTTCGCGCCGAAACTCTTTCGACTCATTAGGGAAACCAACCTCATTACCGCTTTCAGTATCTACCCATACCATGTTAACATTTACATGAGTAAGGTTGGCAAGTTCGATAGCATACTCAAGAGCATGAACCGAACCTTTTGAAAAATCGATAGCTACAACTATGTCTTTCATGGCCAAATGATATTTAAATTCTCAGCTAAAGTATAAAGAATAATCAGAAGACAGTTATTTATCCTGCCTATAATTATGATATTTTATCCCGCTAAAGCTAACGGCTTAATGCTTAGCTGTCAATATCATTATTATTCCTTCGTATAGAAACCTTTTTTATAACTTTGCTGCCAACACTCCCCATGATATGTCATTAAACAAAAACCTTGATGCGGCTCCGGAACATCTGTCTTCTGCCGAAAAAGAAATTGAGCAGGTACTTCGCCCTCTCGATTTTGGCAGTTTTGCAGGTCAGCCCGGAGTAGTAGAAAACCTTAAAGTTTTTGTTGCCGCCGCTTCGCTCAGGGGCGAGGCTCTCGACCACGTTTTGCTGCATGGCCCTCCGGGATTGGGAAAAACTACCCTTTCCAATATCATAGCCAACGAAATGGGTGTTGGAATAAGGATAACATCAGGCCCGGTACTCGACAAACCCGGCGACTTGGCCGGACTACTCACCAATCTGGAAACCAACGATGTACTTTTTATCGACGAAATACACCGCCTGAGTCCGGTAGTGGAGGAATATCTATATTCGGCCATGGAGGATTTTAAAATCGATATTATGATTGAGTCGGGGCCAAATGCACGCAGTGTGCAGATAACCCTTAACCCGTTCACACTTATCGGAGCTACTACCAGGTCGGGATTACTAACTGCGCCTTTACGCTCCAGGTTTGGTATAAATTCGCGTCTTCAGTATTACGATGCCGAAACACTGAAAAAAATCATTATCAGGTCAGCCGGAATTTTAAAAGTGCCCATTCACGAAGATGCTGCTATCGAAATATCGCGTCGCAGCCGAGGCACACCGCGTATCGCCAACCTTTTATTGCGTCGGTTACGCGATTTTGCACAGATAAAAGGCAATGGGACTATCGATCTGCCTATTGCACAATATGCACTGGCGGCACTACAAGTTGATAAAAACGGCCTCGACGAAATGGATAACCGTATCCTCAGCACTATTATCCAGAAATTCAAAGGAGGACCTGTAGGACTTACTACTATTGCAACTGCTGTTGGCGAAGACTCAGGTACTATTGAAGAAGTGTATGAACCTTTCCTTATACAGGAAGGTTATATGATGCGCACTCCACGTGGCCGCGAGGTTACGGAAAAAGCGTATGCACACCTTGGGAAATACAAAGGCCCTGCCGAAGGCCAGCTCTTTTAAAAATCCCTTCAAGCAATTATTTCATTATGACAGACCCGTGGCAAATGGCTGCTTACGTTAAATCACTTGCCATTGAGCTTGGTTTTGATGCATGTGGAATTGCCTCTGCCCAACCCCTTACACAGGAAAAAGAACACCTCGACTCCTGGCTTGCAAAAGGATACCATGCCAACATGGAGTATATGCCGAAACATGCCGACAAACGCCATGATCCGGCTCAACTGGTCGAAAATGCACGTTCAGTTATCGTTTTCCTTTATAACTACTTCCCTGATCCAAATATAAAATGGGCCTCTGACTACCATATTTCGTGCTATGCGTATGGTGCTGACTATCACGATATCATCCGCGATAAGTTAAACAGCATTATTGAAAAACTTAAGCTAAAAATACCCGCAATAGCCATCAGGGGTTTCGTTGACTCGGCACCGGTGCTCGAACGTGCCTGGGCCACCCGCGCCGGATTGGGCTGGATTGGCAAAAACAGTATGCTTATCAGTAAAAGTAAAGGTTCGTACTTTTTTATAGCCGAAATAATTACCGACCTCGCAATGGAATACGACATTCCGATGGGTGGCAATTACTGTGGCGACTGCAGCCGTTGCATGGATGCATGCCCTACTCAGGCAATAACCGATCTGCGGGTTGTGGATGCAAACCTTTGTATTTCGTACCACACTATTGAAAATAAAGGAGATATAAATCCATCGCTTGAAGGCAAATTCGAAAACCGGATTTTTGGCTGCGATATCTGCCAGCAGGTATGCCCATGGAACCGTTTTTCCACTCCGCACCAGGAGCCAGCTTTTGTTCCGGGCGAGGAACTGCTGCATCTTACTAATCCTCAGTTTGAAACCATGGATACTGAACTATTTAATAAGATATTCAGCAAATCAGCCCTTAAAAGAACTAAATTTGGCGGACTGAAGCGTAACATTGAATTCGTGAAAGCGAAAAACTGATTTCCGTTGAGATTTTCATCAGTAAAAGAGCGGGAATCAGAAATGGTAGCTTCAGCCGGAATAAAGTCATGCCTATTAAAATACATTCCCTGGTTTTTCAGGAACAATTCTATACCCTATGCCACTTACAAAGCAAAACCAACTAAAAGTTGATATCCGTTCCGAGATTGGAAATCTTGAAGCCGTAATACTTCATACTCCCGGACCGGAAGTAGAAAATATGACTCCCGAAAGCGCTCAAAAAGCTTTGTACAGCGACATCCTCAACCTTCCGGTTGCATTGAAGGAATACAATCAGTTTAAAGGTTTTCTGTCGAAAGTTACCAAAACATTTCAGGTTAAAGACCTTCTCGAAACCGTGCTGCTAAATCCGTTGCACCAGGCTGAACTTATTGAAACCATTATAAAAAAAGAAAGACTTCAGCCGGGTATTGGCAGCAGTCTGTCAGATTTTAAACCTGAAAAACTCGCCACAGCTCTTATTGAAGGAGTGGAGCTAAAAAAGGATAACCTCACCCGTTTCCTGGCGAAAGAAAGGTATGCGCTTGAACCGCTTCACAATTTTTTCTTTACCAGGGATGCTTCAGTGGCCATGCTCGACAGGGTGCTCATCAGCCGCATGGCCAGCCGCATACGCGATCGTGAAACACTGATCATGGATTCCATTTTCCGGAATCACCCCGATTTTGGCGTTAAAACCATTCAACCTGAGCAAAGTCAGCATTTCTGTAAGGACTTCAGCTTTGAGGGCGGCGATTTCCTGGTAGCCAGAGAAGATATTCTGCTAATCGGTACCGGGGGGCGCACAACTTCGCAAGGCATTGATTTTATTCTTGAATATTACAAACATAAAAAAGTACAGCGGCACATTATCGTGCAGGAACTTCCTTATGAACCTGAGTCTTTTATTCATCTGGATATGGTATTCACCTTCCTCGACCGCAACCAGTGCATGGTTTACGAACCGCTTATCCTTCAGCCCAACCGTTACCTTACTATCCATATTAATATTGATAACGGAAAGGTAAAATCGATCCGTGAAGTGGACAACATTCCTTCGATACTTAAAGAACTGGGCATGGAAATGGAAACGCTTTTCTGTGGCGGACGCCGCGACAGCATGATTCAGGAACGCGAACAATGGCACAGCGGAGCTAACTTTTTTGCCATTGCTCCCGGAAAAGTTATGGGATACGGACGAAATGTAAATACTATCGAAGAAATGAACCGCCATGGCTATGCCGTAATAAAAGCTAACGACGTAATTACGAACAAAGTAGATATTAACAATTACAATAAATACGTTGTAACCATTGATGGATCAGAGCTCTCGCGTGGCGGTGGCGGATGCAGGTGTATGACGATGCCGGTAAGGAGGAAAGCGGTGGATTGGTAGGAGTTGGGGTTAGGATTTAGGGGTTGGGATTTAGGGGTTGGAAGAAAGGGAGAGAGGGGATAAAGAGAAGGGGGACAAGGAGAGATGGGATGGCGATTAATTAGGAAAATACAAACGTAAAATATGTAGGTATAAAATTTTTGCTTCCCTTATAATGAGGTAGGCTTGGATGAACAACTTGAATATTGATTGTCTAAAATAAACAAAGGCTTGTTCCAAAAACGAAACAAGCCTTTGCTAAAATTTGGATTGTGTCTATTTAATAACTGTTAGTTTTTTGGTGTCCGATATTTTACCATCAATTACCAAAGTGTAATAATACATACCAGAGGCTAAACCATCAGAAGCAAAATCAACCCTATGGGTTCCTTCTTGAATTAAGCCTATCTTTAGTTGCCTAAGGATTCTGCCAGTTTGATCAGAAATGTTTATCAAAACATTTGCTTCTTTTTCAAGATTATACCAGATTGCGGTATTATCAAAGAATGGGTTTGGATTGTTCTGAAGTAAACTTCCCGGGGCTAGATTCTTAAATTGAATCTTATTTTGATCACTAACATTCTGACCGGGTAACAATGTTAGCAAATAGTCTCGCTGACCCTCAAACTTATTTTGGCTCTCTGGCACAAATTGGTTCAGATTGCCACTTTCTATTGACTTAAGTCCGCTATTTTGCATTAGAAGATAGAGATACCCTAGATCAATAACTGCGAAAATACTGTCTTCCTCAGTTTCAGAATTTAAAATCATATTCTCGTACCACGCTATACATTCCTGGTAATTACCAAGTTGTTCATTGCATTTATTAGCCAAGTAGCTTGCAAGAGCAGTTAGATTTTCAGAAACTAAAATTGAATCATTTGCTAGATAATAATCCCTAAGCCCTTGATAATTATCTGAAGTCATTGATTCAATACGAAATAATTCTTTTAGTGAAGATTCAGCAAAAAGCGTTGAATGGTATTCGTTTACTACAGACTGAAATGCTGTTTTTGCATCACCATAATTTGCGTTATTCAACATGTTTAATGCGTCATTAAACATCAACTCTGCTTCCTCATATGCATAACCAGACTTCTTACCTGAAGGGCACCATGTTGGATCCCATAAAAACGAACAACCTGTGGTACAATACAAATCCTGTGATGCGTTAAAATTACTTCCCCAACAATTGTATTTCACATTAGGACTGCTTAGTAAACCACTTGTCGGAGGCAGGTAGTAGATCAATGGATCAGACGCGCCACCTAAATTATCCGGATCAGAAATGTAATTCCATTTAAACAGTGAAGGGAAACTGCTACGCGATATAAGTATCTCATAACTAATATTATCCATTATTTGCTGAGTGCCTAGGGTATTGGTGGCATTTTCATTACCGTATATTTTTGTTGTACTTGCATTATACAATCCAATCCCTGCTGCATTTGAGAAAATTCTATTCATTGTTATGTCAGCATAGGAATAATAACAGGTTAGCCCAATTGAACTACAATTAAAAATTGAATTATTGCTGACAATCTGGTTTGTGGGTGCCGTTAATCCACTATTGAAAATCCGTATGCCATTGGTATAATTCTGAATTGAATTATTTGCGATCAGGAACTTTTTGTATCCTGTAAGCTCTATCGCATTTGCAAACTGCTGACCATTCATTGTGCAATTATTATTCACAGTAATCATCGCATTAACATCATTATTCTGATTTTCGAAATATAGACCAGATTTAATAAATGTGCATCCGCTGTATGTAATATTTCCTCTATAAGAAATATTTTTATTGCAATCAGTAAATGTTGAATTGTTAACCGTTAAGCCTCCCCCGTTATGAACAAGTCGAGATTTGATGAATGTAGCATTATTCAGAGTTATTGCCTGACTCTGGTTCTGCAAACTTAACCCTGCAAAATAATCAGTTGATTCAGGTGTACCAACAAATTTGAAAGTAACATTATTAGCGATAGTTGAATTCCCATTAATAACAACTTTATGCGTTGAAGCGTAACCAATGAATCTTACATTAGCGCCAATATTTATAGTGGCTCCCTGATCAACAAGAAGTTCCCCATCCATTACAATAATACTGTTTGAGGCAATACTTAATGTTTTACCAGCAGTAAGATGGACAGTTCCATTTATTTTCTTAAAACCATTCCAACTTGTATTTGAAGTTACATTCCCATAAATATTCTGCACAGTAGTATTTCTGAATAATAGCCTATTGTGAAAAACATCAATTAATTGCCTTAAATGAAGGCCTCCATATATATCGATATCTGCTTGATATAAAGCTAATGCATTGTCAATTACTGATGCAGAACCTGTTATATAAGTTAAGGCTGATAATTGTAAAGTTGTAACAACATCTCTACCAAGATTAAACCCTATGCCTGGCTCTGTAGCTGAAATATATTCTAAATCCATGAGAGATGAGCACCAAACTCGTCCCGGATAATGCGGGGCTTCATTAGTATACCAATTAACTTGAAAATTCATATAACTTGGTGTTTTAACAACCTCCATAGTATCAGCAAATTTTGTCCAATTTGTGTTGCCATTTGGTAAATTATACGAAAACCTTCTTCTTGATTCGATTCCAAAGTAATAAGCAATACCTTCAGAAATGCGTGAGAGATCTTCGTGTGAAGAAGGGACTAGAGCAGTTCCTCCAAATAAAAACGCATCGTGCAGTGCATGCCCTGCTTCATGGCAAATTGCTGAAACATCCTCGCCTAGGTCTTTTTGAGAAGGGGGATTCCCTAGTTCTATTATACAAGAACCAGGAGTATAGCCCCCGTTGTTTAAATATCCAGAATGTGGGTCAAAATAAAGAAATGCATTTTCATTGTATGTCCACATTGGTGTAAACTCTAAGCCATTGATATACCGCAGTAGTTTATCTATATGGAAATAACAATTAACTTCTTCGAAACCTTTATTAGTACGGTTGAATTCAAAAACTTTTTGATTTGATGAAACAGTAAAGTCTGGAGACGAAAGATAATCAGCCGAAAATGCATATTTCCCACGTAGGTAATACAAACCCGATTGAGGTTCATTTAAATCAAGCAGGTTCTCTTGTTGGTAAACCCAATCACTATTATTAAGATCGCCATTGTCAGGAATAGCACGATCACTATTTAAAGTACCAGGCTCTGGAGCCCATACTCTACCAATACCATCCTGGTAGTTGTAACAATTTATTATTTTGCAAATTATATCAGAATTCGATGCATCAATGTAAAATAACCATGTACTATTATCAGTAGGAGTTAATTCAAATTTCCATACCAAATAATTATGAATGGCATCTTTGTTATAAATAACTAAATCTGCTTGTGTCGGTTTCGAAAATTCTATATTCGGGTTAATAAAAGTGGATTTTGCAATATTAATAGCCTGTTCAGATGTAATTGCAGGATTTGTAGGAATGTTGATACCTTTCTTATACCCATTAAAAACATGAGAAATGGCGTTTCGCTTATTAATACTAATTACAAGTTCAGAACCTTCAACGGAGACATTATTAATCTTTTGGATGTATGAAACATGTTTCCCTGATGGATTCACCACTGTTTTCACATAAACATAATTACTGTTTTCACCCCCGCATATCCAGTTTTTATTAGATGAAATATATGAATCTGCAATTTCCTTATCACTTCCTATGAATTGACTCACATCTAAGTTCATTACCACCCTTGTCATTCCGTTTGAATCGCAACGAAAATAACCCTCAGGCGGGTTTTGAGCAGAGGTTATTAGATTTACAAAAGAAGCTACTGCAATTGTTAGAAAAAATGATTTCATACCGTTTTATTTAAGTGAATAGTACTTCATTAATTAGGATTTATAATGAGTTTCGCAGTTAACCTTTCTGATGAATTTTTTATTGATATAAAGTATATACCAGGTTTTAATTGCTCTAAATCGAGTGAAAATTCGTTTTTGCCTGAATACAACATTTGCCCCTTTCGCAATAACACTATTCCATTTATAGAAACTATTTCTATATTTGCTAATTCGGATTTTTGCATTTTTACACTAACTTTACAGTTATCAGTTACTGGATTTGGTGATACCATTATTGTGTGAATTGCTAAGCCAATTTCCAATAAGGAACTATTCAAAGTATCAGTAAATTTCAAGAGAAAACGATTTTCATTCCCATTATGCTCTCCATAAGCATAGCCAATTTCCCCAAAAAACCTTAACTTGTATATAATTGTGTTATTGCCTGGAACATTGCCAGGTAAATAATCTAAGAATGTCATTCCCCTATCTATACTCTTTTTTATCATACCTGCTACTCCTGCTAGCCAGATTGTGCTGTCGTTTTGATATGCAATGGTGTTTGTTAAAATACTGAGTTCATCACCATAAACATAACTGAGAGACTCAAAGTTGTCATCTGTAAGTTCAACCCGAGTATCAAAAGTATTATTACCGACCATCCCACAAGTAAGGCTATCATAGCATGCTACATCTGCCATATCAGGCAGAGCAGTTGAAGTGCAAATACTCCAATTCAATCCTCCATCAGTAGTTTTCATACCAAAACCATGGCCATATGGTATAGTACACACGGCCCAACCATATTTTTCATCATAAAAATGAATTTCGTTTATCACATAATTTGAATTGCCTGTATTTACTGGAGGTGTATAACACATTTCCCAGGCTTGTCCTCCATTCGATGTTTTATATATATTTCTGAGATAAGCTATGAAACCTGTATCCTGATTCAAAAAGAAAATACTGGCGACATCCTTTACATAGCCGTATTTACTCATAAATGTTGTATCAGTTATATCCTGCCATGTGTATCCGCCATCTGTTGTCCGCCAAAAGAAGTTATCATCGCGTATTACCAAACCATAACCAACAAGACTGTCAACCATTTGTAATGTCATGAATCCGGCTACATTATCAAAGGTATACCTCTGGTTAAATGTCTGCCCTCCATCAGGGGTATATAATAATCGTTCCGGTTCATATGATGAAAGCTCTTTATAAGCCCTGATCCATCCTTGATTTGGGTTGATAAAACTAAAGCCAAAAACATAAGGATATTCAGATGGAGTAATATTTTGCCATTGTTGTGACCTAACTGAAGTAAAAATCAGCAGGAATAAAAATGTTAAAATAGCAGACTTTGGATTTTTGTAAATGGTTTTCATGATTTTTTGTTTTAGTATAAAGAAAAAGCAAAATCGGCTTTTTTCTTTATAGGATTAGATACTTGGCTTCATTTATTCTTGAATAATTGTATTCACTCAAAACCGAGCTGACTTTGTATCTAAATCCGGCACTAAAATAATATTGAAATTCCGGAAATAGTGCAAGTGGTCATCTTAACTTATAAGTGGTCGGTTTGTGGGTATAAGTGGTCACTATTAACATTTAAGTGGTAAATCAGGAATTTAAAAATTCCTTCACTTTTTTCCGTTTTCGGCGTGAAATTAAACAAAAAGATAGTTTCGGAGATATAAGTATTGATCAGGCTTTTACCGCATCTTAATCAATTTATGGGTCGAAATAGTACTTTTTTCGGTAATCGTAATAAAATAAGCACCTTGCCTATAATCGGAAACTGGAATCTTAAGCTGTTCTACTGCTAGCTTTTTAGATTTATATAATATCATACCATTCAGGTTACGTATTGTGATGGTTCCATTAATTGGTGTATGATCGGATTTCTCTATTACAAATTCATCAGCACAAGGATTTGGGTATATTTTGAATTTGACGGAGGACCCATTCACGTGCTTTTTCACATCCAGAAACAATTTGTTTGGATTGGTTTTTAAGATAGTGCCACCTGAGCCAACTATATATCCACACGACGAGCTCGTAAAAACTACATGTGAAAGCCAGGCCTGGGCAGGAATATCTATATCCTGCCATGTTTCACCCCCATCAGCCGATCCATAGAAGTGTCCACTGCTTGAAGTAATAAAACCGTACCCATTCTCGGTAAAACAAATAGAAGTCAAATCGGTCGGTGTAATATTAGTACCGGTTAACTTAGCCCAATGCTCACCTCCATCATCTGAAACTATTATCGTTGCCATATTACCTACCGCAAATAATCTTCCGGAAGGAGACCTGGCTATATCAAACAAGAATAGCACTGAGTCCACTGTTTCCATCCTTGTCCAGCTATTTCCCGCGTCAATGGTTCTCATCACATATGTTTTAAAATATTCTTCCCCAACTACAAAACCCGTATCGGGGCTAATAAAATGAACATTAAAAAGATAAGAGTCTGCGTTAAAAAAATTAGCTTCCCATGTTTCTCCACCATCCCTGGTTTTGTAAAACCTGCCCTTTCCGCCACATGCATACCCATGCATATCGTCAGTAAATGTAAGCCCGCGCATTTGAGTATTTGCATCAAGGGATTGAACTGTCCAGTCGATACCTCCGTTTTCTGTTTTTAACAAATGGCCCCCAATTGTGAGGACTATTCCTTTTTGCGGAGTAAAGAAATGCAAATCAATATAGTCGCCATAGAAGTTTGTAGTTATAGAATCCCATGTATTTCCGGCATCTGTGGTTTTGAGCAAGGCTCCCCAGGATCCGGAAACATACCCTGTTTCACTGTCAGGAAAAGATGCTTTATTAAGTGGCGTCCTGATGCCTTTGCACAAATCGGAAAATGTATTTCCGTTATCAACTGATTTTAGAATTTCACCCTGACTGCCACCGACAAAAAGAATATTTGAATTATTCACCGTAATACAATCGGCCCCCGGTAGAGTGCTTTGAATACATTGCCAGGTGTCACCGGCATTATTAGTGATGAGCAAACTGCCGGAAGAAACAAGATAACCATTATTCTCATCAATAAAATGAATATCAGTAAAATTAACGTAACAAGGCGGATGAAGCTGAAACCATGAAGCTCCTGCATCCGTAGTCTTAAACAGGAAGCCTTCATCACCAATAATGTATCCTACAGTTGCACTCGTAAATGTTACCTTCCTAAGGTCGAAAAAAATTGGAAAAAAACAATCTGCAGTAGCCCAGGTTAAGCCTCCATCAGTTGTACGAAGGATGGCATTGTATTTACCCACAGCCACGCCGTTGAATTCACTTGTGAAAAATATTGACTTAAGTTTGATGGTATTGTCAGTAAAAACAACTGACCAGTTTTCACCGCCATCGGTGGTTTTAATTATAGTGCCATCTGCACCTGTACAAAATCCAATGTCAGGGTTTACAAAAAAGACCTGAGTAAGATTTGTGCTCACCGGAACTTCAATCCATTCCCATATAATGCCGCCATCAGAAGATTTAAGGAGTGTGCTATTACTGCCGGCAATGAAATATGTGTTGTAATCACTTTTACATATTGAGACCAGATTGTTATTCGTAAATGTCTCGTTACTGAACCATGTAGAACCACCATCGTCCGACAGGACTATTGATCCTCTGGTTCCAACAATAATTCCTTTGCTATCGTGAAAAAGAACATCATGTAAACCGTTGCCTTGAGGAGTTGGATTAAGCCAGTACCATTGAGCTAAGAGACAGAAGGGCATGAGAAATAATGCTGATAAAGATAAAAAACGTTTCATACTGGTATATTTAAAGGTGAAACAACTATTGTTTTAGAGAATTAACTAGATGTAAATTTATAAAAAATATTAATATAAAATAAATATGTATTTTTTGATTTTTTAACTCTCAAAGAAAATGGTTTATGAAATATCGACTGTAACCTCTTTGGCGCGAGACTTATTTTGTTAAATGTGCAAATTAAATGTTTATATAAATCAGATTGAAATTGTTTTTCTGCTCACTAAAAATTGTATTATTACTCACCCCACTTATACCCTTTTACTTCAACACCCACCAGCGACAACGCCCTGTTAGTAACCGTTTGCGCAAGGTCTTCCATCGTTTTCGGGTGGCTGTAAAACGAAGGTGTGGCCGGACAGATAATGCCACCGGCTTTGGTAACAGTTTTCATATTGTTGATATGGATAAGGCTGAGCGGGGTTTCGCGGGCAACCAGAACCAATTTGCGCCGCTCCTTGAGCATAACATCGGCGGAGCGGGTCATCAGGTCGTTGGATACGCCTGAGGCAATACGACCCAAAGTTCCCATGCTGCATGGCACAATAATCATGGCATCATAGCCTGCTGATCCTGAAGCAATGGGCGAATAAAAATCATCTTTTTTATAAAAAGTAAACGGTAATTTCTCAAAATCCGAATTACCCAGTTCGTATGTCCATACGCTTTTTGCGGTATCCGAAAATAGCACGGCAACTTCCTTTAACTGATCGCTAAGTTGCAAAAGGGTATCAAAAAGCACTTTGGCATAAATTGCCCCACTGGCTCCAGTTACGCCAACTATAAGTTTTAATTTAAAATCTTTCATTGTTTTAAAAATCCTTAAATGTTTTGCAAAAGGGAATGTGAGATGTCCTCTTGTCTCCTAGTCGCTTCTTCGCCCCTCTCCTTGTCTCTTTGTCGCCCCTCTCCAAGTCTTCTTATCGCCCCGCTCTAAAGCCTACAAACTGTAGCTCACAAAAATCACAAGGCAATCATTAAACTGTCCTTTATCAAACAAACGATAAACCGCCCCATTAACTTTATCTTTCCGGATGCTTAACAAGGAGCTGTTCATGCGAAAATGGGCGCTCAACCTGTCATTAACCGGGTAACTTATTCCAGCCATAAACGAAGGGTTTATTACGCTGAAATCACCATACGTAACTTCCGCAAGGTCAAGCTCTTCGTAGCTATGTAGAATAAATGAAAAAGAAGGTCCTACCTCCAGTATCATTTTATTTTTGAGTTTATACTGATAAAGAAAAGGCATTTCGATATAGCCCAGCTTCATTTTGTAAATGGTATAGTCCTGTTTCTTTTCGTCAGGATTATGGCGGCTGCCTTTTTGGAAATAACTTATTTCCGATTGAAAAGAAGAGCGCTCACCGGATGCTAACCTTACCCAGATTCCGGCATACAAGCCTGCCTTGTTAAAACCCGAATAAGTATCGCCTGCAACCTGGCTACCTACAAGACCAGCAGCAACACCCCCTTGAAAGGGCTGAGCAAAAGAAAAAGAAGCTGAAAGGATGAGTAAAATCAGGTAAAGATTTTTCATATTGATATTCAACAC
>JBBSDC010000025.1:0-37093 GCA_038249705.1 Bacteroidales bacterium
TCGGCACCAGGAAAAGCAAAAACAGCAAAGAAAGCTGAAAAGAAAGACGACAAGAAAAAAGCAAAGAAAAAATAGTACTGTTTTTAAAATTGATTTTACAAAAGAGGCTGCCGGAAGGTGGCCTCTTTTGTTTTTAGAGCATGTTGTTGAAAAGTATGTGGTAATTTACCTCATTCACTTCACGTGAAAAATGCTTAAATTTGTTGTGAAATATTTAAATATGTACAGGTCAATTGAAATATGTGCTGGTGCCGGAGGACAAGCTTTAGGTCTGGAACTTGCTAATTTTGAGCACTTGGCGCTTGTTGAAATTGAGTCGCTTGCATGCCAGACATTAAAAGCAAACAGACCGCACTGGAATGTTATAAATCGTGATGTTAAAGATTTTTCAGCTACTGAATACAAAAATATCGACTTATTGGCAGGTGGAGTACCATGCCCTCCTTTTTCGATTGCAGGCAAACAATTAGGTCACTTAGATGAAAGGGATTTATTCCCCGAAGCATTAAGGTTAGTTGAGGAATGTAATCCAAGAGCAATAATGCTTGAAAATGTTCGTGGATTGCTAAGCGAAAAATTTAAAGATTACAGAAAAGGGATACTCGACAAATTATACTCTTTAGGTTATCAATGTGATTGGAGATTGATCAACGCATCTAATTATCAGGTTTCCCAATTAAGACCAAGGGCAATATTGGTTGCTATGAAAAAGGACATTTTCAGACATTTTACCTGGCCAGCTCCCTTTCAGGATGGACCAAAATCTATAGGAGAATTACTATAAAAGGAAATGTCATCGTTGGGATGGGAAAATGCTGACACTTGGAAAAAACAGGCAAACACCATTGCCCCTACTTTAGTTGGTGGATCAAAAAAACATGGTGGTGCTGATTTAGGACCTACAAGGGCGCGACAAGCATGGTCATTACTTGGAATTGATGGCGGTGGTTTAGCTGACCAACCACCAATTAACGGATCAAAGGTGATGCCTAAACTGACTTTAAAAATGGCAGCTCTTGTTCAGGGATTCCCGGCAGATTGGACTTTTGTAGGTAAAAAGACACCTGCTTACCGTCAGGTAGGCAACGCTTTCCCACCACCGGTTGCTCATGCTATAGGAACTTCAATTTATAAGGCATTATCCGATTATGACAAAAAAAGTGACAAAAGGTAAAGGATCAAGAGCAAAACTCCGTGAGTTCTTCCTGGAAAACATTGGCAAAGTAGTTAATTCAGAAGAATTAAGAGAAATAGCCGGTAGGAGCGAATGGGCTCGCCGTGTAAGAGAATTAAGAAATGAAGAAGGGTTAAATATTGTAACTCACAACGATAGAAGCGATTTAAAACCCGGAGAATATATTTTATTGGATTTAAAATCGGTTCCTGCATTTGAAAGAGGAATTTCAAAGGAAGTAAGAGCCTTTGTGCTCGATCGGAATGGATTTACCTGCCAGATGTGCGGAGTAGCTGCAGGTGAACCTCATCCGTATGATAGTGGGCGAAAGACACGATTACATATTGGTCATATTATTGATAAGTCAGCAGGTGGAGAGGATGTTCCAAGTAATTTGCGTGCAATTTGTTCTGTTTGTAACGAGGGAGCATCAAATCTGACTCTTAACAGGCCGGATGCAATTAAATTAATTGCTCAGGTGCGAAGAGCGCCGGGAAAAGATCAACTTGATGTTTTGAAATGGCTTATTCAAAAGTTTCCGGATCAGGCAAAAGACATGGTTGAAAATAAATGAAACCAATTTAAATAGGCTAAAATGTTGTTTATGACAAAGATCAAAACTGAACTGGAGTACAAAGCAACCTCTTCACGAATTGAAGAGCTTCTTGCTGTTGTTAATAATGAAACTCCTACGCACGATAATAAGCTGATTGAATTAAGCCTGCTTTCGAACCTGGTTGCCGACTATGAAGAGGAATATCATCCTATTAAAACACCAACCCTCACTGAAATCATCAAACTACGCATGTACGAAATGAAACTCACCCAGGTTAAACTTTCGGAATTGCTTGGCGTTAGCCCATCGCGCATTAGCGAATACCTTTCGGGAAAAAGTGAACCAACCTTAAAAGCTGCACGCGATATTAGTCGCAAATTAAATATTGACGCCAATATAGTTTTAGGAGTCTGATAATTTAGTATGCAAATAAAATGAAAGAGGCTGCCGGGAGGTTGGAACCCTGTATCATTATATTTAGACGACAATTCGTTGATAAAATTGTCATATAAAAAGAGATATGACTGTGTAAACCAAATCGCATATACGATTTATGATATTAACCCGACCAATATAGCAGCTTTAAAGAAAACTAATATTGCAGCAATTAGATTTACTGACAAAAACTTATCAACATCACTAATCTATAATAAAGCATGCAAAAACGGACTCCACATTCATGCTAGCATCAAGTATGAAAAGTTGCTTCCTGATCCAGTCAGATAAATTTGACAAATTCAACTATCCAATAATTTTTAAGACTCTTTTCAAATAGTGATGATATTTTAACACATTTGCCAATTGAGTAGCCATTCCCACCAGCAAAAACTTACGAGTTGCGCCTCTCACTTTACTTTTGTAAGCCTCTCACAATTCTGAAACCCTTATCTATGACTATTAACAACAAACCGGATCAAATTCTTAGAACCTAAAAGTTTTCCGATATTGCTCATTTCCCCGACATTTGGGATTAATACTAAAAAAGTCACTCTTTGTAATATCAGATAAAAAATGTAATAACTTTGTGGTTACATTGAAACACTAACATGGAAACAGCTATTATAAAAATAGGAAATTCGAAAGGACTGCGATTAAGTAAGTCAATCCTAGAAAAGTATAACATAAATGAAAGAGTAGAAATTATTCTGGAAAAAGGACGTATAATTCTTAAACCGATTGAAAGTCCGCGGAAGAATTGGGAAACTGCATTCAAAAAAATGCACCAGGAGAATGACGACCAAATGTTAATGAATGATGTTTTTGACAATGAAACTTTTGAAGAATGGAAATAATTCAATATTCAATAATTTTAGTCAATTTAGACCCTACAATCAGCAGCGAAATAAAAAAGGCAAGACCATGCGTAGTTGTTTCACCTGATGAGATGAATAAGTATCTTAATACAATTGTTATCGCTCCAATGACATCAACACTAAAGAAATACCCTACAAGAGTTTCTGTTGAGCATGATGGTAACAAAAGCATGATTGCTATTGACCAAATACGCACAATTGACAAAATCCGGATACTAAAAGTATTAGGAAAGTTGACTAAAACTGAAACAAAACATTGTAAGGATGTTATCAAGGAAACTTTTGTTGACTAAAAAAAGCACAAATGCAATCGAGTAAACGCCCCAGCAAAAACTGACGGGGTGCGCCTCTCACACTTCTAAAACGTTAATCAACGACTATTAACTAACAAACTCGATAAATCCTTTGGGCCTACCGGTTCCTGGGCAGGGATTTTTTTATTTATTGCCGGATTGGCAGCGGCCTATCAATCATGGCTTGGCTTAATATTAATCGTGATTGGAGCTTTTGTAGGTTTTTCCTCCACCAGTGTTCTGATTGATTTCGATAAGCGAAGAATCAAATTTTCGAACAACCTGTTTGGGATTATCCGGATTGGAAAATGGATAGAGGTAAAACCGGAAATGAAGCTTGGAATTCGAGAATCGAATGTAACATGGCGGGCATTTAGCCGCAGCAACCGCTCATTGGAGGTTGAAAACAATGATTTCAGGCTGATTCTGATGAATAATAATGAGCAGGAAATTATGGAGTTAAAAAAGGTCGATTCACTTGAAAAAGCTAAAACTGAGCTTGCAATATTATGTAGTAAGCTGGAGTTGAAAGCGATTGAATGGATTATTGTTAGATTCTCTATCAACAGCTTTCATAGGACAGAAACAAAATTATGCAATTACCACGAATCGGGTTCATGATAAATCTGTTTGGAAAATTCTATACATTTAATCTTCTAAAAGTAATTTGTATATTTGATCCGGAAGGGATAAGGATAGCCTTAACACACTTCATCTGTTTTCAGGCTGAAGTTCAGATCATAATTTTATCTCCAGCCGTTTTTTTTATTTTCATGATTATATGAAGCAAAAAACTAAGAAAAAGTTAATAGTCAGTTCCCAAAATTCTTCTGCCATAGAAGTAATGCATGCTCACGAATGCAAAAACTGTTCAACCAAGGTTGAAGGACCTTATTGCTCTTTTTGCGGTCAGCGGTATCACGCGCATAAAGAATCCTTTGGTGAACTTGTGTATGAGTTTGCCAGCGATTTTTTGCATTTCGATTCCCGTTTTTTCAAAACAGTTCTTCCGCTTTTGTTTTTACCGGGTAAAATGACTAAAAGCTATAATGAAGGGAAGCAGCGGAGCCAGTTTCATCCTATCCGGCTATATCTATTCAGCAGCTTTGTTTATTTCCTGTTGCTTTTCAGTTTCAATAACCCGGAAAAGAATTTTGAATCCGAAAATCCAACGCATCCGGTTGCTTCCGTAAACGACTCATCCAGGCAGGTTAACCCAAAAGACTCATCAGTAGCAGCTTACAAAGGTTTACCAACTTCGGGCGATAAAAAAGGAGTTCAAACTGACAATGAAGTAGCTGAACCGGTAAATCAGAGTAAAGTATTTACCGCCTTGAAAGATTCGACAACAAATCTCAGTTTAACAGTAACTCCTTACATTGACTCCCTGCTGAATAAAAATGTATCTCCTGAACAATACCTGCTATTGCAGAAAAAACTTGCTCCGGATGATAGAGACGGTTTTTTGAGGCGGATTATTACTACACGCTTTTTGAAGATAAACTTGCAGGGAGAAGAGAGCAGGAGAGATTTTTTCAGAAAATTGATTATAACATTTATGCATAACATACCAAAAACGTTATTTTTCCTGCTTCCGGTATTTGCACTCCTGCTAAAACTGCTTTTCTACCGCAATAAAAAGTTTTATTATGTTGATCATGCAGTACTTAGCCTGCACTACTTCAGTGTGATTTTTCTGATGCTTATTATCTGCAATTTTATTCTTGATAAAATTTTCGGCACAAGTATATTTACAAGTTTGGCTAATATATGGATAATGCTTTATTTGCTGCTTGCGATGAAAAAGCTTTACGGGCAAAGCTGGTCGAGAACAATAGTAAAATATATTTCGCTGGGTTTTCTTTTTCTTATCACTGTTTTGTTTACTCTTTTTGCAAACATGGCTATAAGCGCATTTATAATGTGACACAGAATCTGCGGGAATAATTAAAACGAGTATATCCGGATTGTAGTCGTATCTTTCCGGGAAATTGTTTTACCGGAGATTTTCATTATTTAAGTCTTTCACACTTACGGTCTAATTATTTTCCCGTCCTGCCTTTATCAAAAGGTTTTCTATACTTGCTGCGCTTTTACTGCGGAGGCAAGTGGCAATTATTATTCAGGACACGTAATCACCTTATAAAAAACGAAGAAAATGTGTTTTTCGGCAGAGGCAAGTTTTGCAGGCGGAATCCTGATTACAGCAATTGGTGTGGCTGTTGTTACGAAAGTTCATAAACCATCGCAGCTATTATTTGCGAGCATACCCATTTTTTTTGGGCTTCAGCAGTTTACCGAAGGAGTTTTGTGGTTAACAATTCCTAATCCGGAATATATCGGAATTCAAAAAATTGCCACTTATATATTCCTGGTAATGGCTGATACACTCTGGCCTTTCATTATTCCGCTTTCGGTATTGCTGATGGAGCAAAATGCACGAAAAAAGAAAATACTCTGGTACATGTTTATTTCCGGCTTATTTGTTTCTGCTTATTATGCGTATTGCCTGGTATTTTTAAATGTAACGCCCGTAATTAACGGATATCATATTCAATATAATACCGATTTCCCTAAGCTAATATCATACCCGGTTTTTGCGCTCTACCTCATTGCCACTATCACTCCTTTGTTTGTTTCAAGTATTCAGCGTACACATTTGATGGGAGTTTTGATGTTTTTTTCATGTCTTATTACAGCAATCTTTTTCACACAATTCCTCACCTCTGTGTGGTGCTTTTTTGCAGCCATCATAAGCGCAGTTATCTTCTGGATTTTGAGGGATTCGAAAAGAAAATTTCATTTCGACAGATTGAATTTATTAAAACTTCAAATAGAAAAAGGTACCACCTAAACTGAAACCGTGAAACTAATTAATGCTCACCTCGCCGGAAAGTAGTATCTTTGAGCACTTTACCAATTTGGATTCTAAAAAGTTAATAGTTACTGAAAATGGTTAATGGTTCCTTTTTCAAACAATTACGTATTAACTCTTAGCCTTTCTCAAATTATTACTTAACCATTAACCTATCACTGAATGAATACTTTCGAAAATTTTAATTTGTCGAAACCCCTGCAAAGCGCAATTGCTGAACTGGGTTTTGACACCATGACACCGATTCAATCTGAAGCATATTCTGTAATTCTTTCAGGAAAAGATGTGGTTGGGATTGCCCAGACAGGTACCGGAAAAACGCTCGCTTACATGCTTCCAATCTTGCAGGATTTAAAGTTTTCGAAGCAACTGAATCCTCGCATACTGGTGCTGGTTCCAACCAGGGAACTGGTAATACAAGTAGTTGAAATGGCCGAAAGTTTTGCTAAAAACATGACTATCCGTGTATTAGGAGTTTATGGAGGAGTAAATATTAATACACAGAAGCAGAAAGTGGCACAAGGTGCTGATATACTTGTTGCTACACCCGGACGATTATACGATTTGGCATTATGCGGAGCGTTGCAGCTAAAAGGAATTACAAAACTTGTAATCGATGAAGTTGATGTGATGCTCGATCTTGGGTTTCGTTTTCAGTTGACAAATATATTTGAACTTCTGCCTAAACGCCGACAGAACATTATGTTTTCGGCAACGATGACTGATGAAGTTGCTTTACTTATTGACGATGACTTTGTTACGCCTGCCAAAATTTCGGTTGCATTGAGTGGAACTCCGCTTGAAAATATTGCACAGCAATGCTATGATGTACCGAATTTTTATACTAAAGTTAATTTGTTATCACATTTGGTATCCGACAGCAGTGAGTTTGGAAAAGTTTTAGTTTTTGTTTCGAATAAAAACAATGCAGATCGATTATTTAAAGCCATGGAAGAAAAACATGGCTCCGAAACCGGAATAATTCATTCCAATAAAACTCAAAATTACCGTTTCAAATCCATTAAGGAATTTGATGAAGGTAAAAACAGGATACTAATTGCTACCGATATTATTGCACGTGGTCTCGACTTGGATAAAGTGACACATGTTATCAATTTCGATACCCCTAATTTTCCTGAAAATTACATGCACCGTATAGGTCGAACAGGGCGGGCTGAGCAGCTGGGGAAATCGATTTTATTTTATACTGAAAAAGAAGAAGAAGCTAAAAACAGGATTGAAGAATTGATGTCGTATCACATTCCTTTGATCGATTTTCCTGATGAAGTTGGAATTTCGAGCCAAAAAACACCTGAGGAGCGTGAAGATGCTGGCGACAAGAAAAATCCATTCCGAAATGAGAAAAAAATAGTGCTGGCACCTGGTTTCCATGAAAAAAAAGCAAAAAACAAGAAAACCAACCAAGGAGGATCCTACCGTAAAGATTTAGCATTAAAATACAAAAAACCAAAAACCAAGGGAGATAAAACGTTCAAAGGTCAGGATAAGAAACGTAAATAATATTTCAGGCCTTTTTACATATAGAATCATGACACCAATTACTAAGTCTGGCATAAAAAACCAGATGGTTAGCAATAAAAAAGGGTAGTAATATTTTTTACTCCCTTTTTTTATATATTTGCCCCGACCAATCATATGGAAATATGTTTGTTTGTTAATTATAAAATATTTCCGTATCAAACCAAATTATCAACCAATTATCCTTAAACCAGCTTAACTCATGGCAATTGCAGTAAACAGACCCGGTATCAGTATTGACCTCAATCAGTACGGAATTAAAGGGGTTGAACAGGTTTATTACAACCTGGCGTACGAAGATCTTTTTCAACACGAAATGAATCCTTCACTCGAAGGTTTCGAACGAGGCAAATTATCAAACCTTGGAGCCGTAAATGTTGATACAGGAGTATTTACAGGTCGCTCACCCAAAGACAAATACATTGTACACGACTCTGTGTCCGAAAATACCGTTTGGTGGTCTACAATTGGAAAGAATGATAACAAACCGGTTTCTACAGAAGTATGGAACCAACTGAAAACAGTTGCCCGGAAACAGCTTTCGGACAAGACGTTGTACGTTATGGATGCATACTGCGGAGCCAATCCTGATACGCGCCTGAAAGTACGTTTCATTGTTGAAGTAGCCTGGCAGGCACATTTTGTAAAAAATATGTTTATTCGCCCTGCAGATGAAGAACTGGTAAATTTCGTGCCTGATTTTGTTGTGTTAAACGCATCAAAAACAACCAATCCTGACTGGAAAGAGCAAGGGCTTAATTCAGAGAATTTTGTAGTATTTAACCTTACTGAGCGTATGTCGCTTATCGGAGGTTCGTGGTATGGTGGCGAGATGAAAAAAGGTATTTTCTCCATGATGAATTATTACCTTCCATTACAGGGAATTGCTGCCATGCATTGCTCAGCCAATATGGGTAAAGATGGCGATGTTGCGATTTTCTTTGGTCTTTCAGGAACTGGTAAAACCACACTATCCGCTGATCCTCACCGTGTACTTATCGGCGACGATGAACATGGCTGGGACAACGACGGTGTTTTCAATTTCGAAGGAGGCTGTTACGCCAAAACAATTAACCTCAGCAAAGAGAATGAACCTGACATTTATCATGCTATCCGACGCGATGCTTTACTCGAAAACGTAACAGTGGCCGATGACGGTTCAATTGATTTTTCGGATAGTTCAAAAACTGAAAATACACGCGTATCCTATCCTATTTATCATATAGAAAATATTGTAAAACCGGTTTCGAAAGGCGGACATGCCAATAAAGTGATATTTCTTACTGCTGATGCATTTGGCGTATTGCCTCCTGTTTCGAAACTTACTGATGAGCAGACCAAATACCATTTCCTTTCCGGATTTACTGCTAAGCTTGCCGGAACCGAACGCGGTGTTACTTCACCACAACCAACTTTCTCAGCCTGTTTTGGTAATGCATTCCTCACCCTGCATCCAACAAAATATGCCGTTGAACTTGTAAAACGCATGGAAGCTGCAGGTGCTAAAGCCTACCTGGTGAATACTGGTTGGAACGGAACAGGAAAACGAATTTCAATCAAAGATACCCGTGCTATTATCGATGCTATACTTGATGGCTCTATTGATCATGCGCCTACTAAAATGATTCCATATTTTAATCTGGAAGTACCGACTGAATTACACGGTGTTAATCCTACAGTGCTCGATCCACGCGACACATATGGACAGGTTGCCGAATGGAACGAAAAAGCACAGGATTTGGCTAAGCGTTTCATCGACAATTTTGCAAAATACACGGATAACGATGAAGGTAAACGACTTGTAGCTGCTGGTCCGCAGTTATAAAATCAAACTTCTGTTCAGAAGCCACGGATTCAGGGATACGAATTCCCCGAATTTTGGCTTCTGATTTTTTTTTATCCTTGTCCACTAAAAACCATTACATTTAACATCTCACATCCAATTGCACCCTCGCTCCTCCTTAAAATCAAACTCCTTATCCCTAAACCCTGATCATGAAATGCCGAGCCCAATGTGGCGCATGCTGTATTTATCCATCAATAAGTTCGCCAATTCCCGGAATGCCTGATGGCAAACCGGCCGGTGAAAGGTGCATTCATTTAACTGACGAATTGAAGTGTGCAATTTTTGATAACCCGCTAAGGCCGGCAGTATGCATTGGATTTAAACCTGAAATGCTATTTTGCAAAAACACTGCCGAAGAAGCCAGGGAAGTGTTCGAATGGCTTATGACTGAGTAAAATCAATAAACGTTAAAAACAGTATAATATGTCTCTTTTTTTTATCAATTGTTTTAACTGATGTTTCAAATCCATTAAGCAACTACATGTATCAATCTGCAAATCAAATATTTAAAAATTATTTATAAACATTATTATTTATTATAAATATAACTTATCTTTGCTTTCAACTTTCAATTAAAATAATTACTAATACCCATTACAATGTCTACTGGAAAAGTAAAATTTTTCAATCAGCAAAAAGGTTTCGGCTTTATAGTTGATGATGAAACTGCAAAAGAAGTATTTGTGCACGTTACCGGCCTGATCGACAAAATTAAAGATGACGATTTAGTTAGCTTTGAGGTTGTTGAAGACCGCCGCGGTCCAAAAGCAATCAATGTTAAAATGCAATAATTAAGCATTGAAGTTCCTCTACTCAAGCTTCCGAAAGGAAGCTTTTTTTTTGCCCTTTCTCTAAAAAAAATACGGGAAACACACCGAAAATTCTTTTAGTCCTAATCCCGGCCTTTCTTGTTACTTTTGCAGTCATTCAACCTAATAAATAATTTTCCTCATTGAACTACCTCCAGGTCGATAATTTATCCAAAGCCTACGGCGAAAAAATACTATTCCGCAACATCAGTTTCAGTATTGATAAGGGTCAGAAAGTGGCTCTTATTGCCCGTAACGGTACCGGAAAAAGCTCTCTGATGCATATTTTGGCAGGGCTCGAAGCACCTGATTCAGGCAAAATTACTACACGCCGCGATCTCCGCATCGACTACCTGCAACAAAACCCACAGCTTGACGAATCAAAATCCATACTTGATACTATTTTTGCTACCGGTACCGGTTTAATAAAAGTAATTCACGATTACGAATTTGCACTCGAACAGGTTAAGCATAATTTAAATCCCGAAAGCGAAAAGCTTTTAAATCAAAGCATGGCCGAAATGGATGCCTCAGGTGCCTGGGATTATGAAACCCGTGCCAGGGAAATACTTGGGCAATTTGCCATTAATGATCTCTCGCAGCAAGTTGGCACACTATCCGGAGGGCAACGAAAAAAGATAGCTCTGGCAAGGGCTTTGCTTGGCAATCCTGATCTTTTGCTACTTGATGAGCCTACAAACCATCTGGATTTTGAAATGATTGAATGGCTCGAAGATTATCTTTCGCGCGAATCGTTGAGTTTGCTGTTGATTACCCACGACAGGTATTTCCTCGATAATGTTTGCGATAGTATTCTGGAAATGGATCAGAATTCGATTATCACTTATAAAGGAAATTATACGTATTACCTCGAAAAGAAGGCTGAAAGACAATTCACGGAAGACCAGTCGGTTGAAAAAGCAAAAAACCTGTATCGCACTGAGCTTGAATGGATAAGGCGCATGCCCAAAGCAAGGGGAACAAAATCGAAAGCAAGAATTAATTCGTTCGATGAGCTTCAATCAAAAGCCAAATTTAAACGAGATGATAAATCTATTCAGTTCGGAGTTAATGTAAACAGACTTGGAGGCAAAATTGTAGAAATAAACAACCTGAGCAAAAATTTTGGCGATTTTAAGGCAGTTGATGATTTTACGTATATATTTCAGCGTGGTGAGAAAATAGGGATTGTTGGTTTGAACGGAACCGGAAAAAGTACTTTTCTCAACCTCATTTCCGGAAAGCTCACACCTGATAAAGGTAAGATTTCGATCGGGCAAACCGTTGTAATGAGTTACTATACTCAGAATGGTTTGCAGTTAAAAGAAGACAAACGGGTAATCGATATTGTTAAAGATGTAGCTGAAGAAATTCAACTTACTAAAGGCAGTATGTCGGCATCGCAGTTCCTTCAGCATTTCGACTTCAGTTACCCGGTTCAGCAAGCCTATTTCAGCGCATTAAGCGGCGGTGAGCGCAGAAGGCTGTACCTTTTGCTCCAACTTATCAGGAATCCGAATTTCCTTATTCTGGATGAACCAACCAATGACCTGGACATTTATACTTTACAGGTACTCGAAGAGTTTTTAAACGATTTCGCCGGTTGTGTATTAATTGTGTCGCACGATCGGTTTTTGCTGGATAAACTTTGCGATCATGTTTTTGTGTTTGAGGGAGAAGGCAAAATCAAGGATTTCTTTGGAAATTATACTGATTATTACCAGTGGCGTATGAAAGAGCAAAAACTTGCTCAACGCGCTGAAAAAACTGTTAAAGAAGAGAAGCCTGTAAGTAAAGAGAAAAAAACTTCATCAAAACCAACGTATAAACAGCTCAAAGATTTCGAAAACCTTGAAAAGGAGATTCATCAACTCGAATTGGAAAAGGACCAGGTTATTGAGAAAATGAATTCCGGTAAGGAATCGCCTGAAAGCCTGACTGAACTTTCGAAAAAATACAATGAATTACTTGAGCAAATTGATGAAAAAGCTCTGCTCTGGATGGATCTGGGCGAAATAATAGAAAGTTCGAATAACTAAAATATACTCTGAATCAAGATATTGAATAATCGATTAATGCTCAACTCATACGCTTACCCGATTTCTTAAAACTAAAAAATCCCGGCAACTTACCGGGATTTTTCTTTATTACAAGTCGCTCTATTAATTCTGACCCAGCATCACAGGCATCACAAGCATAAGTATATCCTCGTCAGGATTATCATAGTTGGAAGGAACTATAATTCCGGCACGTGTTGGACCCGATAGTTGGAAACATATTTCAGGTGTTTCGAGGTTATTCACCATTTCGAGAAGGAACCTTGAGTTGAAACCAATTTCCATATCATCACCTGAATAGGTGCAGGCAAGACGTTCAACACCTTCGTTAGAGTAATCAATATCTTCGGCATTCATAAGTAGTTCCTGGCCATTGATGCGCAACCTCACCTGGTGTGTCGACTGATTGGCAAAGGGTGAAAGTCGTTTTACAGAACTGATAAAGAGGCTTCTGTCAACAATCAAACGGTTTGGATTATCTTTTGGAATTACTGCTTCGTAAGCCGGGTAACGACCTTCGATAAGGCGGCTGAATAATTTTACTCCGTTGTAAGCAAATGCGGCATTTGTAACATTGTATTCAACCTGTACATTCACATCTTCTAATGCGAGTAAGCTTTTAAGTACATTCAAGGGCTTACGTGGAATAATGAAAGAAGTGGAAATACCTGTTTTAGCATCATTTCGGCGATAACGTACCAGTTTATGCGCGTCAGTTGCTACAAATGTCATATAATCGGGCATAATGTCGAAATACACTCCGCCCATTGCCGGTCTTAATTCATCGTTACCTGTGGCAAAAACAGTTTTGGTAATACCGGTACCCAAAATAGCTGATGAAATTTCAAAATTGGTAGTTTCTTCGAGCATCGGAAGTTCAGGATAATCATCGGCATTATGTCCGGTAAGTTTATATTTTCCTTCGGTCGATAGAATTTCTATTGCAAGTGATTCGGTATCGATATTGAATGTTATCGGAGCATCCGGCAGGTATTTCAGAAAATCAAGGAGTAGTTTTGCCGGAATGGTAACTTTACCAGATTCGTCGGCCATCGAAGGCTCAAGAGTCATGATGAGGGTTGTTTCCAGATCGGTTGCCGTGATTTTAAGTGTAGTATCATTGAGATCAAACAAAAAATCGTCCAGAATTGGCAATGTATTGTTTGTGTTAATAACTCCACTCAGAAACTGAAGTTTCTTGAGCAGTGCCTGACTATTGATAATAAATTTCATAGTATTTTGTATTTCAGTTATTTACGGGTGATAAGTTTAATGATGTAAAAGTATGAATCTTAAACTGAATTTTAAAATTCGATGGTACTAAGATATTAACATTAAATGAACTATTTCGATAATTTTTTATTTTTTTCTGAATGCAAGTTTGCTTTCTTCTCCTTTCAGAAGCCTGCTGATATTTTTATGGTGCATTACAGGTATAAAAACAGCTATTAGCACGGCAAGTACAATCAGATACAAATTCTGTTCGTGGAATAAAAATATTGCCAGAACTGCAAAAAGAATGGATCCGGTTACCGAAGCGAGCGAAACATAACGCGTTATAGCAACAACCAGCACAAACCAGCAAAGCACAATCAGGAAAATGTAGGGTGTGTACAATGCAAGGATTACACCAACCAGCGATGCAACTCCTTTGCCACCTTTAAATCCGGTAAAAACGGGAAAAACATGCCCGAGCACAGCAGCCGCACCCATTATTATTTTATAATCAATCAGCCGATCCGGACTGAGATGATCACCCGCAAAAGTATGAGCAAGCATAACAGCACCCCAGGCTTTTATTATATCAAGGATCATCACAATTATGGCTGCTCTGGTTCCAAGTACTCTGAAAGTGTTGGTAGCCCCGGCATTACCGCTTCCATGGGTTCGTACATCGGTATTATAAAACCATTTTCCTATCCAAACTGCTGATGAAAATGATCCCATCAGATAAGCAACAATTACTCCTGCGATAAGTAGTAAATACTGATTCATATCTTTCTCCTGTTCAATTTATTACAATAGTTTCCATTGTTTATATTACTCTGTAGTAAAAACCGGTATTTCAATTTCAGATTATAATAAGCCGTTTTAAATCGACAATGTTAACTTACAATCTATCTAAAAGTGAAATTATTGCTCTCCGGCAGCCTGCTTCATTTTCCGCAGGAATGTAGCTTTTTTTTCACCCGTACCTATTATAAACTGGTAACTGGGCACCCCTTTTTCTCCTTTAATGAGCCTCTGATCTTCTTTAAGTCCGACAAGTTTTTCATTAAACGCTTTGTTCGATGATAATACCTGCATGGTTCCGTTGGCATAGGCAAAGAAATACCATTGATTTTCGTCAGGCTCGAAATAGAAATTTAAAATATCGCCAGACCGACGCTTCCCTATTTCAATGTATCCTTTAACTTGCTTATTAACAGGTAGTTTACCCAAATTGCTGATTCCAATAGGACCTTTGCTGATAAACGACCGCATATCCTTATTCCAGCTCAGCTGCAAACCTGTAAGTACCATAGTATGATTGAGCACTTCGGGAAATTTGCGGTATTGCCCATAAAGACTTAACTCAGTAAGAATTTTGTCAGCTTCTTCCTGACCTACAAATTCGCGAAGCGAACGGGTGTAGTTTAGGCCGGTAACATCAATACCTTTAGCTTCTGAAGCATTAAGCGCATCAGCAAATACTTTTAATGCTTCCTCCGAAAAGAAAAAATCCAAAGCACTCAATACATTCAGAGATGTTGAATCGACAAGCGAAAAATAGGTTATTTCCCCTGCTGACTTCATTTGTAGCCTGCCAAGGTTAGTGGCAATTTGTAACTGACCTTCGCCGGATAGCATACATCTCGAAGTATTAAGTGAAAGGATGTTACCTGTAAGTAAAGGATTTTTAAGTTTGGCTGAGTCAGCCACCCTGTATTCTGCTTTTTGAGGGAAATAAGAAACATATCCTCCGGCACTCAGAATATCAGGATCAGTAATATTTTCGGCTTTTACAAAAAATCCCGGACGCACGTTGTTCTCAGTTGTTGAATAATATATTGAAACACGTAATTGGCCGTTGCCGGTGTTCTCGGGATCGTTAGTTACCGGAATCAACACTTTCTTGGGATCAAGCTGTGTACGGAGTTTTATCCATTCCTTTTGAAAGGCATAACACTCATGTATATATTGGTAACCACCTTCAAAATATGTAAGTTTTGTAGAAGCATTAATTTCAAGTTTCCCTTTAAAACGAAAATACCTGTTCAACATAAAATTCATTGAATCGCTGATGGATGCACCTGCAAATGTTTCGCCGTTGCTGTTTACTTCAATCGTATTGATTTCGAGCGTTGTAACATCACCGTCAGAAGGAGTATAATCATACAAACCATTTGCTGTATATCGCTTTCGTGAAGCAATATTAACATTAGCGTTATAAAATTTGTGGTATAGGCTGGTTCTGTTGGCTAGTATTTCCGCTTGCCTGAGTTCAGCAATTCGTCCATCTTTTCCAATCGAAAGTTTGCCGTTGAAAGGAAAAACTGCCGCATCCGCCACTTTCAAAATCCGGGCATCTTCAACTTCGAGCAGGTTGGTATTAAGATCATACAGTGCGCGAAGTGCAAAAAAGCTCAGCGAATCCTGTTTGGGATCGGTAGAAGTATATAATTCTTTTCCCGGATCGAAAGCCACCAGCTCTTCAGGTTTCATCCTATAATACTCTTCACGCGTGAAATTCGTTTTATTGATAAGCTGTAGTTGTTTTTTATCCATCAGCCAGTCGAATTCGTTCACAACACACTGATATTGAATAAACGGGAACTCCATCAGTGCTCCTTTTCCTGTGGCAACAAAATGTCCCTGTCGAGTGGCAAAATCAATTGATGCCCGGAAAACATGTACCCGGAGCGCTTCCTTTTTTCGATCGTCAGTTAAAAGTTTAAAATCAGAAGTATCCGATGTAAAAGCATCTGTTTTAAAATTGTAGTTCTGTGAATTTACTTCAGCATTTTCGAAGGTAAATTGTCCTCTGCCTTTCAACCCGGTTGGTGTAACTGCCAGTGCACCATTCAATTTTGCATGATCATTAAACATGCTGATGGAGTCTTTTTTCGAATTCTGAACGCTCATCATATCTTCGCCTGGAACCCATTTTATAATAGCATCTTTCACTTTTGCATCAGGGAATTCATATTTCCCGCTTACTTTGGCAAGTTCATAATTTCGAACTTTCGCGGAAGTGGAGTCAGGTGTAAAAAGGAAATCGTCCGATTCGGTTACCGAGCTAAGGTAGTTCAAACGACCGGAACCTCTCAACCCCCGATTGCTTAGTCTGAGTGTATCGGCATAATTACCTTTTCCTCCATAAACAGGCAATCCTGGCTCAGGTATTATCCTGTTGAAACCCAGCGAATAATCCTTCTGAACTTTTAATACTTCATTGATATCAGGAAAAATACTTGCTGAAACAAGGGTTCCTTCATAGCGGATATCCTCAGGAGGAAGAGAGTTTATACTATCCATCGAAAATGGATCAACTCTGAAATAGAAATCTTTCTTTTTATAAACACCTTTAGCAATGTCCTTTCGTTCGAAATAAACAAAACTGGTATCCTTACTGATCAGCAATGGAAAATGGTGCAACATCTTTCGTCCCGATTTACTATCGGGCGAATCAATAAACAATTCACCATTCATATTGGCAATCACATTTTTAACATTCACAAAAGGCCTGTAGCCATTTGAGTTTGGACTCCAGGCCGGTACTATCATCATTGCCGAATCTATCTGTGGCATACTGAGCGAAAATTTCCCGTAATTAAACGTACAGGCATTGGCAAGGAAATCAAACAACCCGGCATGAACGCGCCCTGTGAATGAAAAGTCGCGGTTCTTGTTTACAATAACTTTACCATCGCGGGGAACAACATACACATATTGCGAATCGCTGAGCATTACCTGTTTAACACCTTCAATTGATAAACGAAGATTTTTAAGATCAAGTGTTGCGTTTGAACCCTTTTCAACATAAGACTGGAATTGCAGAATATCACTATCCTTTACTCCGGAACGTGCTGCAAGATATTCATTTAAACGTGGCTGAACTACTGCAAACTGGTGATCGATATCATAATAAAGGAAACCTGCATTCGCCAGTTTAATAAGTTGAATCCTGATTTGTTCAACAGGCTTTTTTGCCCAAATTGCGAAATCTTCAGCATAAAACCTGTCAGTGTTTAGTTTCCGTATATAACCTGAAACCAACATTGCAGGATTAATATCATCAATTCCCTGAAGTTTATCAAAACGGTAAAAGGAAAAATAATCAGATGACTCAAAAAGTGCCTCACTTTTGGTGCGCATACCTTTGATATCTTCGAAATTCATAAATTCTTCATTCAGTTTCCAGTAAATAGCACCGCTATACATATCAAGTCGATGGTAGGTATTAAAAAACGGACTCTGCCCTATTCCTTCATCATCTCTGCTCATTATAAGTTCGTTATTTGTCTGATTATAGCGCACCTGCAAACCTGGGTGAAATAACGAATCATCTTCAAAATACATAATGGTAGCTGCCCGTGAAGATACAAACCTGTCGGGACGTATTACAAACTCCGTCGAACGGAAAGTGATGAACAGCTTATCGTTATGCTTAATTTCAATCCTTGAGAAACCATCATCTGATGGAGTGCCAATAACTTTTGCACCTTCGAGGTTAAAACCTCCGAAAAACTCAATATTTTTGAAAAGGTTAATATAAACCTGACTCCCTTTATACATAGTGAATTTAGGGAAAGTCGCCTTTTCGGAAGTAATATCAACCATGGCTTTATCTTCGAGTTTCCCGATAAGGAATTTCTTGAAATACCCCCCATGATAAAGCATTACAGAGTCAGCTGAATATGTAATTGAACGGGTATCAACTCTGTAACCGGCCAGATTAGCAAACACCACTTCACGGGCCAGACCAGTACGGTCCCAATAAACTTTACCGCCATTTCCAATCCATGAATTGGTTAAAGGATAATAACTTCCTTTCGTATCGTAAATACATGCACTGTCATTTCGCACAACACAGGCAAGCGTTCCTGATGCAAAAGTAAAATAAGGAACACTGTCAAATGCAAACTTATAGTTTCCATTCCTTACGTACCATGCTTCAGTATTAGTTTGCATTAATGCATTATTGCGAAGCAGGAGTTCAGTTTGATTAAGATAACGGAGTATGGTGCGGGATGGATTTTTCCCTTTCAGGATATAGTTTACACTTTTATGAAATAATTCGAATGTACCCTGATCCGCATTTTGCTTTACCAGCAGCGATAGTATTTTTAAATACGAAACATAATACGGTGCCACCTGCAACTTTTGCTCATTTAAAGCAATACAAATAGATTGAGCCTGTTTTTTTTGTGTACTGAGAAGCAGATTCGAAGTCCAGTGATAAGTGAATTCCGATAAAACCAGTTTTGCTTCGGGAGAATCAGCTTCGCCAACATTCCTGAAATGAATAGTAAGTTCTTCAATAAACTTGGCAGTATCAGCCGAAAAAGCTGCGGGTTGCTCTTGTGCTTTCACCGGGTAAACTGATACCAGCAACAAGATAAAACACAAAAGAGCAATCCTTTTCAACAGCATTTGTTATTGGTTTATAAAGCGACTTTTGGGGAGTATTAATTCAAAATCAGCAAATGAACTTAGTGTAGCTTACTATTGTAGAAAAAAATCAATTTCCGGTATAAATCCAAACCTGAATTTAAATTGTAAAACAGGCTGATGTCCAGTTATTTTCGGTCCGGCTCGACATGATACTGAGGCCAACCTCATTCGCCTTTGCTTCAATCATTGGTAAATCATCGAGATAGAAACCACTCACAATTAGTTTTCCGTCATTTGTAAGACATTTGCGATATTCAGGGATATCAGCCAGCAGGATATTGCGGTTTATATTGGCCAATACGACATCGAATTTTCTTCCTGCCAACGACGAACTGTCACCAAGTAAAACTTCAATATCCCCATAATTATTGCTTTCAACATTCTCTATTGCATTATTAAATGCCCATTCGTCGTTATCTATAGCCGTAACAGGCCCGGCATTTTTCATTCGGGCCAAAATTGCCAGAACAGCAGTCCCGGAACCCATGTCGAGCAATGATTTTCCGTTTAGCTGCATACTTAGTAAATACTGGATCATGAGTTTGGTAGTCTCGTGATGTGCCGTACCGAACGACATCTTAGGCATGATAACAATATCGAACTCTACACCAGTCTGAGGCTGATGAAAAGGAGCCCTGACCATGCAACGGTTATCAATCAAAACAGATTCATATTGGCTTTCCCAAACAGCATTCCAGTTCTGATCGGCAATACGCTCAATGGTAAACGAATCAAGAAATTCGACAAATTCGTCGGAACTTATCCTTTTCGATAATTCAGGTGTGAACAGCGGAGCCTGCATAAATGCCGACAAAGTACCATTTTCGTTTTCGGTAAAACTTTCGAAACCGGTATCGGCAAGCATAGCCATCAATAATTCAGCCGTATGCGCACCCTGCGAAGGATGGCATATCATCTCGATGTACTCCATATTATTTGAAGGAATTCACAATAGTAACAAAATCAACAGCTTTGAGAGATGCGCCACCAATTAATCCGCCATCGACATCCGTGTTGGCAAACAACTCTTCGGCATTTTGCGCGTTGCAGCTACCGCCGTAAAGTATTGAAATTTCCTGGCTCACATCGTCGCCGAATTTATCAGCCAGAATACTGCGGATAAAAGCATGCATTTCCTGTGCCTGTGCGGAGGAAGCGGTAACACCAGTGCCAATAGCCCAAACAGGCTCGTAAGCAATAATTACCTGACTCACAGCTTCTTTACCAAGATGAAATAATGCTTCGCTAAGCTGAGTGCGAATTACATCAAAATGTTTTTCAGCCTTACGCTCAGCAAGAACTTCGCCACAACAATAAATCGGAGTGATGCCATATTTTAAAGCAAGATCTACTTTTGATGCAATAATTTTGTCCGTTTCACCAAAATAAGTCCTGCGCTCGGAGTGACCAATAATGGCATGTGAAATCCCCATCGAATGAAGCATAGAAGCTGAAACTTCACCTGTATAAGCTCCTGAATCCCACTGACTGAAATTTTGTGCTCCGATCATAAAACCGTTTTCAACTGCAATATCCGAACTCATTTCGAGATAAACTGATGGCGGACAAATAATTACCTCGGTTTCACCGATTCCATTTTCGGTAATTTCGTCAACAATTTCGAACATCAGGTCTTCTGCATCCTGAAAATTCTTATTCATTTTCCAGTTTCCTGCTACAATTCTCTTTCTCATGGTTTTTGCTTTTTTATTTTTATTTGTATGATGTTTTTTGCTATGAGTAACGGATCCTCGGATCCAGAATTCCATAAATAATATCTGCAAAAATATTAATAATAATGAGTAATACGGATATAAACAGCACCGCACCCATTACTACAGGGAAATCATATTTTTCGAGAGCATCAACAATTACAACCCCTACTCCTTTCCAATCGAATATATATTCGACAAAAACTGCGCCGGCCATCAATGATGCAAACCAACCTGAAACTGCCGTAACAACTGGATTTAACGCATTTTTAAGTGCATGACGGGTTATTATGTGATACGTAGTAAGCCCTTTAGCCCGGGCAGTACGGATGTAATCCTGCGACAGTACATCGAGCATCGAACTCCGTGTGAGTTCAGTGATTATTGCCAGTGGTCTGATTGCCAGAGTTACAGCCGGGAGGATCAGATTCTTTAAATTAATATATTCTCCACGTCCGAAATCATCGACGGTATAAAGACTCCCGAACATACTCAATCCAGTATAATCGGCCAGCACGTAAGCAAACAACCAAGCAATAAGAATGGCTGCAAAAAAGGATGGTAATGACATTCCGAGTATACTAACTATAAGTGAAATACGATCGAACCAACCATCTTTGTTAAGTGCGCTTAAAATTCCGAGTACCAGTCCAATCAGAGAGGCTGCAATCATTGCTACTGTTGCCAGCACCATTGTTGGCACAAATGCTTCTGAAAGAATTTCCGAAACCGGTCGCTTGCTTTGATAGGATCGCCGCAAATACGGTTTTTTCACCACAACGCTTGTATTACCAATATTTATCAGCTTTAATGCGGATGAGTATCTGGAAGCATCGAAATAAAATGCGCTTACTTTAGTTTGCGTAGTATGAAACGATATCGGCGACACATCATTCAGGAAACTAAAATATTGAACTACAAGAGGTTTATCTCTTCCAAGATCACGGTTGATGGCTTCAACTGATGAAATATCGGCCCTTTGCCCAAGCATCATGCGAGCCGGATCGCCGGGGAGTACATTAAAAAGGAAAAATATAAGGGTAACAACTCCAAACAGAACAAGTATTCCATACAAAAGCCGGATGAGGGTGTAACGGAGCATTTTTTGTTTAAATGTTTGAAGGGTTTAGGGTTTTGAGGTTTTGAAAAGTGTGGCGAGTATCAAAAAGTGTAGTTGAACCTTGAAGAATACTCAGCGTTAAAAAACCAGATTTAAGCTACTAACTTGATGAATATGACAGGTTACTGTTTTATTGCTTGCTGATAAAAATTTTAAACTCTTCGTAATTAGGTATATCATTATGATGCCATTTTTTAAGGATCACACCATCTTTCATTAAAAGCAAACCCGGATTTGATCTTACTAAAGATTTCAGCACAATATCATCAGATGTGTAAAAATCAAGTTGCAGATTATTCTCTTTTACAAAACGCTCAATGTCTGAGGGCTGATTCGAAACCAAAACTGCTGTAGAGATATTATCAGCATATGCTTTTGCAGCGAAATCGTTAAGTTTTACAAAAGCCTGTCTGTTGGTCGACAACAAATCATATGAGTTTATAATTAACTGATATTCAGGATTCCGGATTATACTTTCGGTTGCATTGTTTCCAAGCGTATCGGTAATAATGAGCGATTTTCCATAATAAACATTAGGATCCTCAACCCGTTGCGATGCAAATTCCCATTCCGACATCCAGATGCTATCGTTAAACGGATAGTTAGGTGAAAGGTATTCCTTGATTTCCCCGGATTTCTTATTTCTGTAGGAAAGATAATAATTGACTGGTTTTGGATTTTCAGGATATAATTTATTGCCGGTTTTCCATTCGGTGAAATCAAGAACAGGCAAATGTGTGTAACAATAATAGGAAAATCCGGCAAAAAGTGCTGCAAAAAAGCAGGCTGTAATCCATTGAATTCCAGAAGTTGTAAAAGGAATAAACTTTTTTCGGTAAATAAAAATCACGATTGCTAATGGCATCAATACCAGATTTTTATAAAATGTCTGCCAATTGGTAAGTTTAATAAAGTCGCCGAAACATCCGCAGTCGGGCACCGGGTTATAAATCGCATCATTTAATGTAAGACCGGTAAAATAAACCATCATGATCAATAAAATCCATGAAGTAAATTTCATCTTCAGATTCAAGAACAGCATTACGCCAACGGCAAACTCAATGGTGCAAAGCAAAATGGAGAAAAACAACGCATAAGGAATAAATACATCCCAGTGAAATGCAATAAAGTAGTCTTCGAGTCTGTAGGCAGTTCCAAGCGGGTCGACACCCTTTACAAAACCTGAAAAAACAAATACAAGTCCTGTAAGAATTCTGCTGAAATTGGCAATTGATTTCATAGTTTACTGGTTTTGTTCATCCAACATAATCAGCGCGAAAGCTGAGTAATTTATTATATCAAGGTAATTGGCATCAAGACCTTCGGACATTATTGTTAAACCGTTATTGTCTTCAATCTGCTTGATGCGCAGCAACTTCATTAAGATAATATCCGTAAGCGAACTGATTCTCATTTGCCTCCATGCTTCGCCATAATCATGATTTTTATCGGCCATCAGGCTCCTCGCAATCGAAGCAATCGAATCGTATTTTGCGCCAACAACTGTTTCGTCCATGTGCGGCTCCTCCACTGATCCCATTTCGAGTTGAATTAGCGCCATTACCGAATAATTGATCATTCCTATAAATTCAGGTTTTACACCTTCATCAACTTTACTTTCGCCTTTTTGCTCAATACTGCGTATGCGGCTGGCTTTAATATAAATCTGATCGGTAATGGATGTAGTTCGAAGTATTCGCCATGCTGTGCCGTAATCGTGCATTTTTGCCATAAACACGTTACGGCAGGCTGCTAATGCTTTATCGTATTGTTGAAAAGTTTTATCAGGCATATTATCAATAACTTTGTAGCCGATTTCAATTAAGAAAACATGAATTTTTGGAGTGATAAAATTACACCTTTTTCCGGAAATAATTCTCTGCGCTGTGGTAAGAATGTACTAATATTCGATAAACCGCTGGTTATGGGCATATTAAATCTCACACCTGATTCCTTTTACGACGGAGGCAAATATAATAATATGGATGGCTGGATTTGGCAAACAGAGAAGATGATAACCGAAGGAGCGTCCATTATTGATATAGGTGCAGTTTCATCCCGGCCTGGAGCTGCTGAAGTTAGTGCGGAGGAAGAAATCTCACTTCTGTTGCCTGCTATTGAGACACTTACATCCAGATTTCCTGAAACAGTTTTTTCTGTAGATACCTACCGGTCAAAAGCAGTTAAACTGTCGGCTGAAGCTGGAATCGGAATTATTAATGATATTTCGGGTGGCAGTATGGACAAAGACCTTATCGAATCTGTGTCAGTTTCCGGACTTCCTTATATATTGATGCACATGCAGGGAACGCCTTCCGATATGCAGAAAAAGCCATTTTACAATGATGTAACCGGAGAAGTATTATCCTATTTTGAACAAAAAATTATTCAGCTGCACAACGCCGGAATTGAGCAAGTGATACTTGATCCGGGTTTCGGTTTCGGTAAGTCAATTGAGCACAATTACAGCCTGCTAAGCCAGTTAAGCAGATTTAAAAAACCTGGTTTTCCACTCCTTGTTGGCTTATCCCGTAAATCGATGATTTACAAATTGCTGGAAATTACTCCCGCTGAAGCGCTATCCGGAACATCAGCTTTGCATATGCTTGCTGTTCTTAATGGTACTGATATTCTGCGGGTTCACGATGTTAAAGAAGCCGTTCAGGTAATAAAACTGGCCGATGCATACATCAAGGCATTGGAATAAGTATATTTGCATCCATACAATTACACATTTATGATTGACACGGTAATACCACTTTTTTTGCAAATCAGGATACTCGATGTAATTGATGTTGTTCTGGTTGCTTTTTTACTGTTCTTCCTTTATCAACTTCTTAAAGGTACAGCAGCTGTAAATATTTTTCTGGGTATTTTGGCCATCTTTGTTATTTGGCGTGTGGTAAAAGCTTTGCAGATGGATCTTCTGTCTGACCTTCTCGGAGCATTTACATCAGTCGGTTTTATAGCTTTTATTGTAGTTTTTCAGCCCGAAATCCGAAAATTTCTCCTCGCCATAGGCTCTCCGGGGTTTGTTACAAGAAACAAATTCATGTCACTTTTCTCAAAACTGCATTTTGAAGACAGCAATCTTGCTGATATCGACCCCATTGTACAGGCTTGCCACCGTATGTCGCACTCGCTTACCGGAGCACTTATTGTAGTTGGACGCAAAAATGATCTTTCGGAGTTTAAAGATACAGGATTGGCTGTTGATGCCATTATTTCCGGTCAGCTAATCGAAAGTATTTTTTACAAGAATAATCCGCTTCATGATGGAGCTGTTATCATCAGTGATAATAAAATAAGGGCTGCAAGATGTATTCTTCCTGTTTCGGATAAAACCGATATGCCTGCCGAACTTGGTTTGCGGCATCGGGCAGCAATAGGAATTACAGAGAAAAACGACTCAATAGCAATTATAGTTTCGGAACAAACCGGGCGTATTTCGTACTGCAGAAATGGAGTACTTACAATCGACATTAAAGCTTCCGGTTTAAAAACGGCGCTGACTGAAGATTTTTCAAATCAGACATTATAATTCGCATAAAACATTATTATTCAATGTTTTACTGACTCATATATAATTCAGAATCCTTATTTTGAAGCTGCGGCAGCAGTATCCGCATTCATTTGTTCGAATTCACGAACCATTTCTTCCGGCGATTTTCCAAGGAATTTAATGGCAGCTCTTGCATCATCAGCTAAATCGTGACTGGGGTATTTAGTCAGGAATTTATTATAATATTCGCTGGCCTTACCTATATTTCCGATTACATTTTCGTAGGTAAAAGCCTCCATAAAAAAGCATTCGGCCACCTTAGTGTATTCAGGATATGAATTGATGATAGACTCGTAAAGTTCAACCGCCTGTGCTCCACGTCCGAATCCAACTGCCAGGCCAGCAGCTTTATAAAGATTTTCGGGAGCTATACTGTCATCCGGATATTTAGAAGCGAAATTCTGGTAAGCACTTATTAATTCGATCACTGCATTGGTATCAACTTTTGAGGCTTCTTTCATCGTTTTCTCCATTTTCGAAATCTCACCTAACATTGCATCCCGCGAAGGTGAACAGGAATAAATGAACAAGGCAGATACAATAGCAATCAGGATAAATCCTTTTTTCATAGCTTTACAATATTTGAGTCGATAACAGTTTAATTATCAGTGTTTTTTAGGAGGAAATATCATTTTATATTTAGCTTCGGTTATTCCTTTGGCAATATCCTGCAATTTGCGTTTGACCATCATTTTTCGAAGCGGATGTATTTTATCAACAAAAAGTACACCTTCGAGATGATCATATTCATGCTGGATAATACGAGCCAGAATTCCGGAAAACCATTCATCGTGCGCAACATACTGCTCATCATAATAAGTCAGCCTTACTTCAGCAGGACGCAATACATCTTCGTGAATATCCGGAATACTCAGGCAGCCTTCGTTAAAGGCCCATTCTTCGCCTTTTTCCTCAACAATTACGGGATTAATGAAAACCCTTTTAAAATCTTTGGTTTCAGGTTTATCTTCCGAATAAGGTGTTGCATCAATCACAAATAGCCTTATCTGTTTATTTATCTGTGGAGCGGCCAAACCTACACCGACCGAAAAATACATGGTTTCCCACATATCAGTTATCAATTGCTGCAGGCCAGGGTATTCAGGACTTATTTCAACGGACACTTTGCGTAAATTAGGATGTCCGAATGCTACTACTGGAAGAATCATATTTTTTAACGGGTAATCGTTTATTATTTTAATTTCGGGTTATAAAAATCAGAAATTACTGATGCCTTATAACAAACACCATTTCAATAAATTGGTTCATCGTTGCATGTCTTTCATTTCGAGGTACGATTGTAGAATTATCACAGCACTTACTTTATCGACCAACGCTTTATTTTGCCTAACCTTCTTTTTTGCGCCGGATTCGAGTATAGCAGCTGTTGCCATTTTGGATGTAAAACGTTCGTCGACCCGCTCAACAGGAATTAAAGGAAAAGTTCTCTGCAGATGTTTTACAAATGGCTCAGTAAACCTGGCCGATTCCGAAAGCTGATTTTGTAATGTAAGCGGATAACCAACCACAAAACAATCTACATTTTCGCGTGATACATAATCCGTGAGAAAAGTTATCAAATCTTTTGAATGAACTGATGCAAGTGCCGTAGCTATCATTCTGAGTTCGTCAGTAATAGCTAGCCCTACCCTTTTCTGCCCGTAATCAATTGCAAGTATTCGTCCCAATTCAGGTTTTTGGGCAAAATTACAAAGAAATAGTTTTGAAATGCTCCGTATTCCAGTCTATTCTGATGTTTTCGGGATAAATAACTTACTTCCCGGTAATCTTCGGCATAAAAGGCCTAATTTTGAAATTGAAAATCAAGAACCATGGACTATCTAAAATCTATCATTGAAAAAGCCTGGGTCGACCGTACCCAATTAAGTTTTGATGAAACCCAAAACGCTGTATTCCAAATTGTTGAACTGCTTGATAAAGGAAAAATAAGAGTTGCTGAACCCGTAGGTTCAGAATGGAAAGTTAACGAATGGATTAAAAAAGCAGTGATCATGTACTTTCCTTTGCGGCAAATGGAAGTTTTTGAAGCCGGACCACTCGAATTTCATGATAAAATTCCTTTGAAACATAATTACAAAGAGCTTGGCGTTCGTATTGTACCTCATGCAGTTGCGCGTTATGGTGCTTATTTGTCGCCGGGAGTAATTATGATGCCTAGCTATGTAAACATCGGTGCATGGGTAGGTGCCGGAACTATGATTGATACATGGGCTACCGTTGGGAGCTGTGCACAAATAGGCTCAAACGTTCACTTAAGCGGAGGTGTTGGAATAGGCGGAGTGCTGGAACCTGTGCAGGCAGCGCCGGTTATTATCGAAGATAACTGCTTTATCGGGTCAAGGTGTATAGTGGTCGAAGGAGCGCGCATTGCTACCGAAGCCGTGCTGGGTGCCAATGTGGTTATTACGCAAAGCACCCGCATTATTGATGTTACCGGAAGCAAACCTGTTGAATACAAGGGTTATGTGCCTCCCCGATCGGTGGTAATTCCTGGCTCATACACCCGGCAGTATCCGGCTGGTGAATTTCAGGTAAGTTGTGCCCTCATCATTGGTCAGAGAAAACCTTCAACCGATCTGAAAACTTCTCTGAACGAGGCCTTAAGAGAGTATGATATTTCATTTTAGTACGTTGATTTACCTGATATGAATGTAGGATTTGACGCGAAACGTGTATTTCAAAACCGCAGTGGCTTGGGAAATTATAGCCGGAGCACGCTTCGGCTTTTGTCGCGTTATTATCCCGGCAACAACTATTATCTGTTTTCTCCAAAATCAGGAACAGAAATATTTCAACCCTCCGGAAATCAATTTATTATTGAGCCGGCTAAAGGAATGTCACTAATTCTGCCCAATTATTGGCGTAGCTGGGGATTGTACGAACAGGCAAAAAAACTGAAACTGGATATTTTTCATGGTTTAAGTAATGAACTACCGTTTAGTATAAAAAAAACAAATGCTAAATCCGTGGTTACCATTCACGATCTGATTTTTTTACGTTTCCCGGAATATTATTCCGCTGTCGACCGGCAGATATATTCCCTGAAATTTAAACATGCCTGCCGGGTTGCTGACAGAATAATTGCAATAAGCAAAGCAACCAAAGACGATATTATTTCTAATTTCGGGACTGATCCAAGGAAGATTGAAGTAATTTATCAATCGTGCGATCCGGTATTCCGTATTCCTGTGACTTCCGAAAAGAAATCAGAAATCAGAAAAAAATACGATCTCCCCGAGCAATATATTCTTTTCCTGGGAACAATCGAAAAACGAAAAAATGCCCTATCGCTTATTAAGGCATTCGTAAACGAAAATATCGATTTTCCATTAGTAATAGCAGGTAAATCAACAGCTTATATTACAGAGATTAATGATTTCTTAAAGGCTAACGCAATAGGAAACCGGATTATTTTCCGACACAATATTGAAACATCCGATTTGCCTTCCATCTACCAATCGGCAATATTTTTTGTATATCCTTCTGTATTCGAAGGATTTGGAATTCCGATTCTGGAAGCAATGAATTCCGGAGTTCCTGTAATTACCAGCACCGGCAGTTGTTTTGCCGAAACCGGTGGCGATGCTGCATTGTATTGCGATCCATATGATTATGAGCAAATTGGCTCAGCCCTTTCAAAGGTGTTGAACAATTCAGATTTACAGCAATCCATGATTGAAAAAGGATTTAGTCATTCGAGGCAGTTTGATGAAGACAAGGTTGCGACCAACCTGATGAATCTGTATTCCTATCTGGCAAGAAAATAATATCAAAAAACTAAACCCAAACCCACTGAAAATTGTTATTATAGCATGGATTTCGAAGACGACATAGTAAAATCACTTGAAGTACTAACAGCCGGAGGTACCATCCTCTACCCTACTGATACTATCTGGGGTATTGGTTGTGATGCAACCAATACCAAAGCTGTTGAGAAAATTTACCGTATAAAAAGCCGAAGCGAAGCAAAGAGTATGATCATTTTAATCGATCATATTGACAATCTTTCAATTTACATCGAAAAAGTACCCGATATTACCGGCGATTTGCTCGAAAGCATTACCAATCCGGTAACAATTATTTATTCCAATGCGCGTAAACTGGCGCCAAATGTAATTGCACCCGACGGAACAATTGCAATTCGGATTGTGAAAGATGATTTTTGTACTGAGCTGATCCGCAGATTTGGTAAACCAATTGTATCCACTTCGGCAAATATTTCAGGTTTTGACCCTCCAGTGGTTTTCAGTCAGATAGCAGCAGAAATTATGGATTCAGTTGATTATATTGTTTCCTATAAGCAGGAATACTTTACCAGGTCTAAACCTTCGACTATAATAAGGTTGCGCGACGATGGTATGTACACGATCATCCGGGGTTAAATTGCAAATATTGTCTGTTTTGTTTAATGTTTTTTAAAAACTACGAACAAAATCGGCTTTAAGTCGTTATTTTATCTGAACTTTCAAAAATTTTTAAGTAACAGGAATGGAAAAGCATAAAGAGTACAAAGTTGATACTGCTGATAAAGAGACATTACAGAAATGGTACTACCTTTTGGCGCTCGGCCGCAAGTTGGATGAGCGGGCACCCAATTATTTAAAACAAGCATTAGGCTGGTCGTATCACGCACCTTATGCCGGCCACGATGGAATACAATTGGCAATAGGCCAGGTATTTGATCATAAAACCGATCATTTGTTTCCTTACTATCGCGATATGCTTACGGCTATCTCAGCAGGACTGACAGCTGAAGAAATTATACTGAATGGTATTTCGAAAGCGACAGACCTGGCAAGTGGAGGCCGTCATATGTCGAACCATTTTGCAAAACCTGAATGGAATATACATAATGTTTCTTCCGCTACCGGAAATCATACGCTGCATGCTGCTGGTGTTGCACGAGCCATAAAACGATATGGTGGAAAAGGTGTTGCTATCAGTTCGCAAGGTGAATCATCAACTTCCGAAGGATTTGTATATGAGGCTATTAATGGCGCAAGCAATGAAAAATTACCTGTCATTTTTGTGTTTCAGGATAACAGGTATGGAATTTCGGTACCTCAGCGCGATCAAACAGCCAATGCCCATGCTGCCGAAAATTTCAAGGGTTTGTTGAACCTGCGGATTATATATTGTGATGGAAAAAACATTTTTGCATCAATGAATGCAATGGAAATGGCTAAGCGTCACGCAATTGAAAAACAGGAACCGGTGATTGTACATGCTTCCTGTGTTCGTATTCATTCGCATTCAAACTCGGATAAACATGAACTTTATCGTGATGAAAACGAGAGACATTGTGCCAAAGCCAGCGATCCGCTCGACAGATTCCGGATTATTTTATTGCATTCCGGCAGATTTACCGAGGACGAATTAGCAGTTATTGACGATCAGGCTCAGAAAGAAATGATGGCAGCCCACCGCAAAGCTTTAACTGCCCCTGATCCTTCCCCTGATTCAATTTTTGATTTCGTTTCCCCAAAACCTTATATTCCAACAAAATTTCCCGATGGATTACACGATCAAAAAGAAGGTCGTTCGTTAAAATTCATTCAGGCTTTGAACGAGACATTGAAAGAAGAATTCCGTGCCAATCCGGATACATTTCTTTGGGGACAGGATGTAGCAAACAAGGAAAAAGGAGGCATTTTTAATGTTACCAAAGGCATGCAGCAGGAATTTGGCATCGAACGAATTTTTAATGGCCCTATTGCCGAAGATTATATACTTGGAACTGCAAATGGAATGAGCCGTTACGATGATAAAATAAGAATTGTAGTTGAAGGAGCCGAATTTGCTGACTATTTCTGGCCGGCAATGGAACAGTATATTGAGCTTTCGCACGATTATTGGCGTAGCAACGGAGCTTTTTCACCAAATGTTACCATACGTTTAGCTTCAGGTGGCTATATCGGTGGAGGGTTATATCATTCGCAAAATATTGAAGGATCGTTGGCAGCAATTCCTGGTGTTCGTATAGTTAGCCCATCTTTTGCCGATGATGCTGCCGGTCTGCTTCGTACTTCTATCCGCTCAAAAGGGCCTACCCTATTCCTCGAGCCGAAAGCTTTATATAATGATCCGATAGCAGAAACTATTGTCCCTGACGAATTTGAAGTTCCTTTCGGGAAAGCGCGTACAAGGCGTGAAGGTAAGGATTTGAGCATTATCACTTACGGAAATACTACTCATATGAGTATCGCCGTTGCCAATCAGATAGCTGAAGAAACAGGAAAGAGTATTGAAGTAATTGACCTCCGGTCCCTGGTACCACTTGACAAAGAAGCTATTATGGCAAGTGTGAAGAAAACCGGCCGGGTTCTGGTTGTTCATGAAGATAAGGTTTTTGGCGGATTCGGAGGAGAGATTGCTGCTATGATTTCTGATGAAGGTTTTCAATTCCTTGATGCTCCTGTGCGTCGTGTAGGATCAACTTTCACCCCGGTAGGTTTTAACCGTATCCTCGAAAAGGCAATTCTTCCTGACCAGGAGCGGATTTATAAAGCTGCAAAAGAACTACTGGGATATTAAATCTGATGAATATACTATATCATGCTTTCCTTAAAGGTTGGCATGATTTTTTTTATTCAGGAATTTGGTTTGATAGTTTCTCTATATTTGTAATAAGCAATTCTAATAAAGAAAAATATATTATATGATCACATCAGAAGGTAATTTACTCATAGCCAAGTCAGGAATAGAAATGTTTCTGAATCCACGAATGGCTAATCGTCATGGATTGATAGCCGGAGCCACAGGAACAGGAAAAACTGTTTCGCTACAGGTAATGGCTGAAGCTTTCAGCTCAATTGGTGTACCGGTTTTTATGTCGGATATAAAGGGAGACCTATCCGGTGTAAGTAAATCAGGCGCCGGCAACCAACGTGTTACTGACCGGATAGCTAAAATGCAGATTGAAGGTTTTACACACCGTAACTTTCCGGTTACATTCTGGGATATTTTCGGAGAACAGGGACATCCGCTTCGTACCACCATTTCGGAAATGGGGCCTCTGTTGCTGAGCCGCCTTATGAACCTTAACGATATACAAAGCAGCGTTTTAACACTCGTTTTCAGGATTGCCGACGACAACAATTTATTGTTACTCGACTTAAAAGATCTCCAGAAAATGTGCGCGTATGTTGGTAATAACCGCGAGCAATTTATTACCTCATATGGAAATATTTCGGCAGCTAGCATAGGAGCCATTCAACGCGAACTAATCGGGCTCGAAGAACAGGATGCTGATAAGTTTTTCAAAGAGCCTGCGATCGACATATTCGATTTCATGCAAACGGATTCCAATGGTTTTGGAATGATTAATATCCTTGCCGCTGATAAACTTATGATGGCTCCACGGACTTATTCCACGCTGCTGCTTTATTTGTTATCCGAACTATTTGAGCGGCTTCCCGAAGTTGGGGATATGGATAAACCTAAACTTGTTTTCTTCTTTGACGAAGCTCATCTTTTATTCAATGATTCGCCAAAAGTATTGATCGAAAAAGTTGAACAGGTTGTCCGGCTGATCCGTTCGAAAGGTGTTGGAATTTATTTCTGCACTCAAAATCCAATCGATATTCCTGAAACAATTTTAGGTCAACTTGGAAATAAAGTTCAACATGCGTTAAGAGCATTTACTCCCCGCGACCAGAAAGCAGTGAAAACAGCTGCCGAAACTTTTAGGCCAAACCCGGCGCTCGATGTGGAACAAGTAATTACAGAACTTGGCGTGGGCGAAGCGCTGGTTTCGTTCCTCGACGAAAAAGGAATTCCTTCGATGGTCGAAAAAGCAAAAATTATGCCGCCGCAAGCACAAATCGGGCCTATTACTCCGGAAGAAAGATCAGCATTAATCAGGCGTTCTGTTATTGCCGGCGTTTACGAAAAAGAGGTTGACCGCGAGTCAGCATTCGAGATACTTCAGGAGCGCATTAACACACAGATAAAACAAATACAGGATGCTTTTGAGCATAAAGAAAAGGAGAAAGAAGAAATTGAAAGAGCTAAAATTGAAGCCAGGGACGAAAAAGCCAGGGCTAAAAACACTGACACCGGTTTGTTTGGCGACTTAACCAAAGTAGTTGGCAGAACCGTTACGCAGCAGGTTGGCGGACAATTAGGCCGTGCCCTGGTGCGTGGCTTGCTCGGAGGATTGTTCGGCAGTAAAGGGAAAAAACTTTTTTAAAAGCTTACGGTGTCTGAATTAATCGGATTGCTGAATCCATAAAAAAAGCGCCTTTGCGGCGCTTTTTTTATTTTGAAGTAATCCATTTCTATTTGAGCATAGTAGCTGTACCGGTTCTAAATTTTGGAAGGTTTTCGTTATTGCCTATATTTTCAGCATCCCAGATGGTACCATCTTTAAATACTCCCGAAGCAATCCATACATAGGCTCCATCCTGCATCATAATACCATTGTATCTTCCATCCCACCCTTCGGTTGGTCTTCCGCTGGTATCCAGTTTATCAGTCCACCATAACAAATTACCCCATCGATCATAAACTTCAAAACGATATTCCTTAAGATTTATTCCAACCGGTTTTAGTAACTGTATCGCTGTTTTGGGATTTCCGGGCGAAAATGCATTAGGAATGTATAATCCCTTAACCATAAATTTATAATCCATGGTGAGTGTATCGGAGCATTCCTTATCATTCCATGTAACCAGCGTAACTGAATATGTTCCGTCATTCTGGTAGAAAGCAACCGGATTTTCGCCGTATGAATCATCACCATTTCCAAAAGTCCAATAATATTTGGTCGCATCAATAGACGTGTTAACAAACTGCAATTGCCCCTGTACCTCATTAAAATTGTCAGTAAAATTAAAGATGGAAGTCGGCACACTCCAGGTTGTTATTTTCTGATTAATAGTGTCAACACATCCATTAGTATCTCTCACCATCAGGTTAACAAGGTAATCGCCAGGAGTTACGAAAATATATTCCGGATTCGGAATTTCTCTTCTTCCCATAACACCTGTGTTATCGCTGAATGTCCAATCCCATTTAATAAGTGGAGCAGCAGCTACAACGGATAAATCATTAAATACTGTTTTATCTCCTGCACAGGACAATGAATAATCATAATTTGCATCGGGCAAACCATAAACTATGAGAGATTTTTGAATTGAATCCACACACCCTATCGTGTTTCTGGCAACCAGCTTTACTTCATATGTACCCGGAGCATTATACAAATGAATAGGATTCCTCACCGATGAAGTATCATTTGGAACAGAAGTAGGTTCGCCAAATGTCCATTTGTAATTACTGATTTGTGTTCCGTTACCCGAGGTCATATTAGTAAACTCAGCATTCTGCAGGTAGCATACTTTGCTATAAATAAAATCAGGCAAAGGCGCAGGATTTACAAAAACAATAAGCTGAGTTGAGTCGCTCACTTTTTGTCCGGCAATAAAAGTGGATATTCTCATTTTAACTCTATATGTACCTGCTGTCGCAAATACATGGTTAACCGGATTTAAGTAGGAGTAATAAGTAGTATCATTCCCATCACCAAAGTCCCAATACCACTCACTGGTTTGAATTCCGCTGAAACTGCTGTCAGCAAATGATAACATATTATTCTGGCAAATCAGTGTATCGATTAGTTCAAATTCGGCATCAATACAGGGTTTTACAAGTACGTTGCTATTCGTTAAAACTTCGGTACAGCCATTGGTATTGGTAACTGATAAACTAACACTATACAATCCGGCTGAACTATATAAATGCGAGAGATCAGCAGAATTGGGTGCAAACACGGTATCAATATTCCCATCGCCGTAATTCCAAATCCATTGGGTGATATTGCTTCCATTACCGGAAGAAGATTCATTAAAGTATATTGTGCTGTCGCAAATACCCTCTGAAAAAGTGAAAGCAGGCAAAGGTAATGGATGTACCACTAATTCCAGATACTCTTTTTTCGGACAATTGTTAATATCAATTGCCTGTAGCATTATTGTGTATGTACCAGGCTGTGAATAGTAATGCGAAGGTAAACGTAAGGTTGAGGTATTATTGAATCCTGAGGCCGGATCGCCGAAATCCCAGTTGAAAAATACAAGCGAATCAGTTAAAGGTGCCAGCAACTGAGGTGTAAAATAGGTTGTATCCTTAAAACAGGTTGGCGAAATAGCAAATGTAAAATCAAAATCCGCAGGAACACAAACACTCTTATAAGCAGTATCAACACATCCCCTGACATCGGTAGCGATTAAACGAACATTATAACAGGAGTCGGTAGCATAGAAGACATATACCGGATTTTGAAGTGTCGAAAAATGATTGGGTTCAAACTCCCAGTTCCAGCCTACAATTGTTGATTGCTGGCTATACGACGAATCCTGGAAATAAACAGCACCTTCATCACAAGGCGCAGCAGTATAAATGAAATTCGCTGTTGGGTTGCTGAAAACCTGAATCGTCATTGATGTTGTATCCTGACATCCGTTTAGCGAAGTTACAATCAGGTTTACGTTATAAACACCAAGTGTAGTATAAGCCCAGCTAGGATTTTGAATATTTGAAGTATCATTGGTAGCTGATGTTACCCCGAAATCCCAGAACCAGGCAACTATCGGTTCTCCACTCGAAGTAAACGACTGATCAGTAAAATAAGTACTTGCTCCAAGGCAGGCACTCGTAATACTGAATAGTGCGCTCGGCTGAGGTACGATATTAACTATATGTGAAATAGCGTTTTCGCAACCTGCCGTGTCAACTATGGTAAGTGTTACCGTAAAATTACCTGTTATTGCATACACATGCAAAGGATTTTGCTGCGAAGTATTATGGGGTGTACCGTCACCAAAATTCCAGTCGTACGATGTTACAGCTCCAACATTGGTAACTGTAATATCAGTAGTGAATTCGGTTGTAGTACCCAGACAGTTGTTTGCCCAGGTAAAGTCAACACCCGGTTTGGGTTGAACTTCAATTACTTTCGAAATGGTATCAGGACAACCGGAAGCATTTTCGACAAGTAAAAGCACAGTATAAGTTCCTGCTGTATTATAAATATGCAATGGATTTTGTAATGTGGATGTGTTGTTGGTGCCCGAAATCGGATCGCCAAAATCCCAAAGCCAGTTAACAATTGTAGTTCCTGAATTAACCTGTGATAAGTCATTGAAATTAACAGCTGAGCCCACACAGGTATTCTCATAATCGAAAAGGGCAAGCGGACTGGCCGAAACTGTAATGGTGTTTGTGGATTCATTTTCACATCCCAACGATGTATTTACAGTTAGTATAACAGTATAAATACCTGCAACAGCATAGGTATGCGAAATATTACCGGTTGCAGGAGCAAGTATCAGTGTATCAGTTCCATCACCAAATTCATAGAAATAAGAAATTATCGTTCCTCCTGAAGTTGAAGATTGATTGATAAAAAATATCGGATTATTGGCGCAGGTTTGAGTTGAAACCTGGAACAATGAAGTTGGCGGGGGAACAATGGTAACAAAATGCGATTTCGTATTCTCACAACCCGCAGTATCGGTTACTGTTAAAGTAACATTATAAGTAGTTGAAGCAGCATAA
>JBBSDC010000026.1:0-36801 GCA_038249705.1 Bacteroidales bacterium
AATGAAGATTTTCAATATATAACTTCGGCAGCCACCATAAGGGCAGCCAGTGCTTATGCACTCGACCGGGGAATGACTTCCTATTTCGGCCAGTTCAAATACAATTATATGTACAAATATATCTTCACACTCACTGCCCGTGCAGACGGATCGTCAAAATTTGGCGAGAATAACCGCTTTGGTTATTTCCCCGCCGGTTCATTTGCATGGCGGCTTTCGGAAGAACCATTTATCAAAGGCGTTTCAGCCATCAGCGACCTAAAATTGCGGTCCAGCATTGGTTTTACCGGTAACGATGGCATTGGGGATTTTGCCTCGCTCGGCCTTTACGACGGAGGATATAATTATAACCAGCAAGCCGGAATTGCCCCCACGCAGTTGCCCAACCCCGACCTGAAATGGGAAACCACGCTGCAAACAGGATTTGGAATTGACCTGGGTTTGTTCAACGACAGAATAAGTTTAATTGCTGATGTATATTACAACCGCACCAGCGACCTACTGCTTGCACGTCCACTTGCACTTTCCTCGGGATTTACCAACATAACTGCTAATATTGGAGAGATGGAAAATAAAGGTGTTGAGTTTGTGCTTAATACCGACAATCTGAAGGGTGATCTGTCATGGACCACCTCATTTAATTTCTCGGCTAACCGCAACAAAGTAATAAAAATGTATAATGGTCAGCCTATCACCGACCAGGGCCGCGGAAACAACTGGGTTATGGAACGCGAACCTATCGGAGTTTTTGTGGGGTATGTATGCCTGGGCGTTGATCCTACAACCGGAAACCTGGTGTATGAAGATTTGAATGGTGATGGCTCTATTACTGCTGACGACCGGAAGATTATTGGGAATCCCAACCCTGATTTTACCTTGGGTTTAACCAACACATTCGGATACAAAGGATTTGATTTCTCTTTCTTCCTGCATTCAATTTATGGAAATGATATTTTCAACGGTACACGTATCTATATCGAAGGGCCAACTGATCTCGACAATCAAACAACCAGCGTTCTGAGGCGTTGGCAGAAACCAGGTGATGTTACTGATATTCCGCGAATTGGCGACGATTTAAAATCATCAAGGTTCATTGAAAACGGATCCTTCCTGCGCATTAAGAACGTTACTTTGGGATATACCCTTCCTAAAGACCTGCTGAAAAGAATATATATGAAATCGGCCAGGATTTATGTTTCAGGACAAAACCTGTACACTTTCACAACCTATTCAGGTATGGACCCGGAAGTAAACTATGCAAGTACCGATAATATTATTATGGGTACCGACTTTTTTACTTATCCTCAATCGCGTATCATACTGGTTGGTTTAAACATCGGTTTTTAACAAATAAATCTGACGAAAATGAAAAAAATACTATATCTCCTTACCGCCTTGTCATTAAGTTTTATTTCATGTAACAAGGTCTTGGATGTAAGTCCGGTCGACAGTGTTTCAGCGGATGCTGCCATAAAAGATAAAGTTGGTGTTCAACGGGCTCTGACCGGCTCATATAATGCGCTACAGTCAGTCGGGCTGTATAGTCGTAATGCCATTGCTATCGGCGACCTGTCTGCCGATAACCTTACCTGGACCGGCACCATGCTCGAATACGGGCAAATTGAAAATAAGCCGATTCCATCCGAAAATTCAATAATTGAAGGAATGTGGGCTGCTTCGTACGATGGTATAAACAGGGTGAATAACATACTTGTCAAACTTCCTTCAATTCCCGATCTTACCCCTGAAGAGTCAGATGCATACGAGGGCGAAGCTTTGTTTATCAGGGCATTGCTGCATTATTACCTTTCAGGCTATTTCGGGGGGGTGCCTATCAGGATCCAGCCAACACTTGATCTGAGCAACATTGATATTGCACGCAGCACCTTAACACAGGTTTATGACCAGGTAATTACCGATCTTACCGCCGCAAAGGCTAAACTCCCAGGCGATAAATTGGACGGGAGGGCTAATACCTTCAGTGCCTCAGCTTTGCTGGCAAAGGTTTACCTTGCAAAATTTCAACTTACCGGCGAAAAGGCAATGGCCGACCTTGCCATATCTGAAGCCGGAAGAGTGATTACCGAAGGCGGATATTCCATTGTTCCTTCATTTACAGGGCTTTTCGATCCGGCTACACCTTCGGCTGAATCCATTTTCGAAATTGTATATGATGTTCAGAATTACAACCGGCTGGCGCAGTATTTCTACTCGCGCGATTTGTCGGGTAGGTACGAATTTGCACCGACCACAGGATTAATTCAGAGTTTTGAAGTCGGCGATGTCCGCTTGAACGCTTCAGTTGCTTATGACGCTAAAGCCCGGCCTTATGGGATTAAATACAATGATATTTCAGGGGGGGCCGACAGGGTGTATGTTTTCAGGCTGGCCGAAATGTACCTGATACGTGCCGAAGCATTGGCATATTCCGATGGCGATATTACAAGTATTCAAGCCGATATAGATGTAATCCGTAATCGTGCAGGGCTCGAAAACACTAAGGCTGCAGATATTCCCGGTTTGAAAATTGCTGTCCAAAACGAATGCCGTCATGAATTTGCTTTCGAAGGCCACCGCTGGTCCGATCTGGTAAGGACTAAAACTGCTGCATCCTTACTTGGAATTGACGAAAAATACACTCTTTTCCCGATTCCTCTCGCCGAAATGCAAACAAATTCACTAATGAAACCAAATGACGGGTATTAAGAAACTTGTTTAAAAACATACAATTATGAAAAACAGACTCATATATTTCCTTTTCCTTCTTCCGGTATTGTTTGTGGCATCCGGATGCCAGAAATATGAACTTGGAAACCCCGCGGCAAGTACGGTTGCCGATTTCACCTATGCTGCTACCAACGGAGCAAATGCTCCTTGCGAGGTAACTTTCTCCAATAAATCGCTGAATGCCAGCGGGTATTTATGGGATTTCGGCAACGGGCAAACATCAACCGAAGCCAATCCTGTAACTACATATGCTACTCCTGGCCTTTATACTGTGAAATTAACCTGCACTGCTGTAACCGATGTGCATTATAACCAGCTGGTTAAAACACTTGTTATCAATATCAAAGATCCCAATGCCGGTCTAACACAGGTGTTTTACTTTACTTCCCGCGGACCGGCAAACGGGGGTGTACATTTCGTATTTTTAGATGACGATACAAAGCAGATACAGCATTTTGCTGATGTCCCGTTGCCAAGGCCTTATGGCATCACAGTTGATACTGCTAAAAGGAAAGTGTACGTTTCCGACTATTCAATCAATACAATTTATCGTTTTGATGCCGATGGAACAAACCCGCTAAAAATACTCGACGGAGCCGTTGCCGGGCAGGAACTTTGCAATTCGCCTGAGGCATTAATGGTTGTCGGCAATAAACTTTACTGGGGTAGCCCCGGAGGTATATACCGCAGTAACCTCGATGGAACCAATCCGGAAATTTACAATTCAGCCCTTGAATTTCCACTCGACATGCAGTACGATCAGGATAAAAATATGATATACCTTGTAAATGACAAGGAAAGCTATTCCGGTGGATTTTTCTCACTCAATTTTGACGGCAATGCATTAACGGAGAATATCCCGGATATTGACGCAACAGCTCTTGAAGTAAATACAGTAACAGGGAAGGTTTACATTGCTGGTTATGCTTCAGCTGGCACAGTCATGTCCGAAAACGGTATTTATATGAGCAATATAGATGGCACACAACTGTCAAAAATAGGCGAATATGGTGCTAAAGCAACCTGGGGTATTGCCATTGATTACAAACGAGAGAAGCTTTTCTGGTCGCACAAGATGTCAAACTCTGCTCCTGATGGTAAAATCATCCGTTCGAATCTGGACGGATCCGATGCCGAGGACTGGATTACGGATGTTAGTCCACATGCCATGGCAATAGCCTGGATTAAACTTTAATAAATAAGAGAGGCTGTCTATTCTAGTAGATAGCCCCTCTTTATAATTTAAACCATATTTCTGTGAAATAAATCCCTGTACCTATAAAAATACAAATATCTTAAGCGAATATTTAGTATATTCGCAATTCAGAAACCAACCCCAAAACGATAAACTATGAAAAAAAATCTACTAATTCTTGCAGCTGCACTGTTGGCCTTTGCAAATGGTTATTCACAGGAAGTAACATTTAACACAGGTGCATTTGAGGTTTATGTCGGAGAATACGGTAAAATCAGGCTTTATGGAACGGATGGCACAAAACACCTGCATCGTGCCACAATTTTAGTCGGAACTTCATCTGCAACTGTATTTGATCATGAAAATGATGCTGAGGCGGTTGATGCGACGGTGGCTGTTCCTATTCCACTCTCGAGCGATTATGAAATTTACGGTGCTTATGATAACTCATATTCAAATAATCCCCCTAAAGTATTAGTAAAACTGTATGTTTACGGATGGAATAATGCAGCATACACCATTGCCAAATATGTTGTCAGGAATGATGAAACCACAGCCATTAATGCGTCAATAGGGCTTGAAGTATTTCCTTCGTTAAACGGCGAGTATGGCTTTGATACAGTTACATACAATACAGCAGAAGGCGTTATCAGGCATCACCGTGGTACACAGCCGAATATGGGCATTAAACTGCTCTCTGCTTCGCTGTCGTCACTTTATTCATTCGAATGGTATGATGGTTATCAGGTAGATTCCGACTTCTGGACATGGATGAATCAAGGATCTTTGCAGCCACAGTATGTTTCCAATGTGGAGGGCCCTGTAACAATTACCTCTCAAAGTCCTGTTTCCATTGCTCCCGGTGAGACTTTTACAGTATTTTATGCTCTCTCCCTTGGTGCTGATGAAAAAGCCATGTTAGCCAACATTGCATCAGCAAAAACAAAATATGATCTGTTAACAGTTTCTGTTAAAGAAAACCAGCTTGCAGGAACTGAATTCACAAATTACCCGAATCCTGTTAAGTCTTCAACAACTTTCAGTTATCAGTTACCCGCTAATGGTTTAGTTACTTTAAAAGTGTATGATGCTCTCGGAAACGAAAGGGCAGTTCTTGTTAACGAAAAACAAACTGCCGGCTCTCACACTATCAATTTTGATGCAAAAGATCTGTCAAGTGGTGTTTATAGCTGCAAGCTCATTTTTAACGATCAGGTCATTACAAATAAAATGATGGTTGTAAAATAATTCTCATTGTTTTTTGAACAACACAGGATTAATTTACTCTTTTTAGTTGATTCCGGTTGTACATTTTTTAGGATTTAGTAATCAAAAGACTGCCTTCTTCGGAGGCAGTCTTTTGATTTTACATCAACTACTAATTTTTATTTATTCTGTTTTCGTATCCTTCGCTACCCTAAAACCATGATGTATTGATATTTTTTTGTGTACCTATACGATGATTGAAAATACGTGTTTCCTATCCGCTTACATTTGCACCTTTGTAAGGCCGGAGTATTTCAATAGTAAGCTGTTTAGTCCGAAGGAAAAAGATGGAGGAACAAACATTCATTGTGGCACTTTTATCCTACGTAAAACCAATTGGTTACGTAGTGTTGCCTTATTCATGTTATCGGGAAAACGAAAAATTTATCAGTGTTCATGAGCGCTTGTCAACGCTCAATGTCAGCAATTACAGCGCACTTACCGACACCGAAGCCGAAGTTTTTAAACTTGCCGAAAGCTACTCGAACCAGGCTATTATCAAACAATTTTCGAAAAAGAAAGAATCGCCTAAAGACTTTTTCACTCACCTCGATAAAAAACTACTCGACGAAACCATTAGGCCATTTATCGAACGCAGGCTTTCGAAAATATTAGACATTCTACTTCAAAATAATATTCCTTTTTATAACGGGAAAGGCGGTTCCAACCTGTATGAAGAGGATAAAATTAAAATTGAAAACGATAGTCCTCAGGCTTCGTTAAAGTTTATACGCACCCAAGAGGGCACACAATATAAAATGCGTGTTTTTCATGCGGGCAGTGAGATTATACTAAATAACCCGGAACATGTAATTCTGGTAAAAGACCCTTGCTGGTACCTGGCCGGGAGTAAATTGGTTAGATTTAATGAGCAGATCAGTGGGAAATTGCTTCTTCCTTTTAAAAACAAAGACTTTGTTACAATTCCGAAACGTATTGAATATCAATATTTCAGCACTTTTATCCGCAAAATTGCCAACCGCTGTGATATAGAAGCCGAAGGATTTCAAATCAAAGATCTTCATTTTGAGCCGGAAGCCGTGCTATCGCTCGAAACAGGTTGGCAAGGCCATATAGTGTTGGTGCTCAGTTTTCAATACGGCGAAAAAGTGATTTTGGCAAACAATCAGCAAACTACGTTTACAACTTTACTAGCCGACGAAAACGGTTTTGTTTTTAACCGTTTCAGGCGCAACCGGGCCTGGGAGGATGCGCAGATAGCATTTCTGAAATCACGGAACCTGAAACAGCTTGAAGCTACTTTTTTATTAAAGGATTCGGATCAAAATCTATCCACAGGCTATCGGCTTGTAGAATGGCTAGCTGCAAACCGAGGGGATTTGGCCCTGTTAAGATTTTCGGTTAAGCAACCCGACAATTTGAAATACCTGTTAGAGGTCCCTGTTTTAAATATGACTTTGCAAACAGGCCGGGATTGGTTCGATATATATGGTACGGTCGTTTTAAAAGACTTTGAAATTCCGTTCATAAAATTTAAAAATCACATTATCAACAATATAAAAGGATACGAGCTGCCTTCAGGAGAAATTGTGCTATTGCCCGACGAATGGTTTTCGAGGTTCCACGATATTTTGATGTACTCTAAGGAGCAAAATCACAGCATTCGCGTAAGCAAACATCATTTCAAGCTTTTAGCATCCATTCCTAATACAGAAATAGAACAACTCATTCAGTCAATAGCCTATCCGGAACACATTAAACTTCCTGAACTCACCAATGTAACACTTCGCCCCTACCAGGTTGCCGGGTTTTACTGGATGCATGCGCTACAGCATCATGGTTTGGGCGGAATACTTGCCGATGATATGGGACTGGGGAAAACCTTGCAAACTATCGCTTTGCTTGCATCCTGTTATCCAACTATTGAAACAGGAAATGACCCCGATTTTCCGGTTCCTACACTACTTTCCTCATCTACTTCTATACAGCTTGATTTGTTTGCGCAACCCGCATTTACTCCTGAAATACCTGTTGCTGCCAATAAACCCAAATCAGCAAGCCACCACACATGCAGCCTTGTTGTACTTCCATCCTCGCTTATTCACAACTGGCACAACGAATTAAAGCGTTTTGCGCCATGGCTGAGGATTTACATACATGTGGGTAACAACCGGGTAACAAACATCAGGACTTTCAATCAGTTTGATATTATACTAACCACTTACGGAACGCTGCGAAATGATATTACTACTTTCGGGCAATATGTTTTTAAAAATATTATACTTGATGAAAGCCAGACAATAAAAAATCCGGATTCGAAATCTACACAGGCTGTTTTCAATCTTCAGGGGTTTCACCGCATGGTGCTTACAGGAACACCACTGCAAAACTCGTTGTCCGACATATGGTCGCAGTTTAATTTCCTCAATCCCGGCATGTTAGGCTCGCATCCGCATTTTATGAAATACTACGCTTCACCTATAGCTAAAAACCAGGATGATGCTGTTGCCGAAAAACTCAAAAACCTGATCAGTCCGTTTATCCTGCGACGCACCAAGGAAGAAGTGGCACCTGAACTTCCACCCATTACCGAAACTGTTGTTTATTGTTCCATGACTGATGAGCAGCAAAGCACGTATGAAGCTGAAAAATCAAAAATCAGGAATAGTATTCTTGAAAAATTTGAATCGGAAGGCGTTCAAAACACATCCGTAATGGTATTAAAAGCATTGATGCTTCTGCGGCAGTTAGCTAACCATCCACGTATGATTGATGCCACTTCGGTTGCCGGAAGCGGCAAATTCAGCGAAGTAACCGAAAGCCTGGAAACCATACTTGCCGAAAATCACAAAGTGCTTATTTTTTCATCCTTTGTGAGGCATCTGAAACTGGTAGAAGAATTCTGCCTCAATGCCGGTTACAAATATGCCATGCTTACCGGAGCTACCACCAACCGCGAAAAAGTGATCAATTCGTTTAAACAGAAAAGCGATATACAGTTATTCCTTATCTCGCTTAAAGCAGGTGGCGTAGGGCTTAACCTCACGGAGGCCGATTATGTTTTTATCCTTGATCCATGGTGGAATCCGGCTGCCGAAATGCAGGCGCTCAACCGTGCTCACCGCATAGGGCAGGACAAAAATGTGTTTGTTTACCGTTTTATTACCAAGGACACTGTGGAAGAAAAAATTGTTCAGCTGCAGCAAAAGAAGAAAGATCTCGCTGATTTGTTTGTAACATCCGATTTAACCATAGCCGGCATGACTCAGGATGAAATCATTGCCATTTTTTCGTGAAAAAGAACAAGCAGATTTAACCAGGCCGGAAATATCGTATCGATCTGATTTTTAATATCCTGATTATATTTAATATTTTTTTTCGCTCATTGTAGTCCTTTCAGCTACAGCATTTCCTGACTTCCTCTACAACATTTGTGCGTTTTCAACTACAATTAAAACGGTACTTCCGCTATAGCCATACCGGTAAATTAAAAATAGATTTGTTGCGTGATTTGGTGTCTTAAATGCGCATGTGCGGGAGGGAACAATTTCATGAATTAAACCGATCTGTAATCAAATTAAAAATTCTCCTCAGCCCCTTGTGCACGTAGTGTATTTGCAATGAGACCCACTGCCGGTAAACCAGCTGAAAAAAACTAAACTGTATAGCGGGAAAAACATTAAGGGGTATAATTTTAAAAATACAGAGAAACTAATCTCATCAAAAAATAAATGTATACCAATGAAAAATAAAATACTTATTATCGACGATGAACAGAGCATCCGTTTGCTTCTCGAAAATTTTCTTTCCAAAAATTATGATGTTATCTGTAAAAGTGATGGCATGGAAGCACTGGAATGGCTTGAAGGCAATCTTCCTGACCTGATTATCTGCGATTTGCAGATGCCCAATATGGATGGATATGTTTTTCTTGAAAAAGTACGACAGCGAGGATTTACAAAACATACACCTATTATTATGCTATCAGGAGTTGAAACCAGCAAAGAGCGTGTAAAATGTTACAGGATTGGAGCTCAGGATTTCCTGGCAAAGCCATTTAATCCCGAAGAACTGGGCGAACTGATAAGGAAAAACCTCCACCCTATTCATTATGCAGTTGAGTGGTAAATTACTACCCCTGTTAACCAGAATGCCTCGAAACACATTTTATTTTGTTGAAAAAAACAATCATGGAAAAAAAAATTAGTATACTCTATATCGGGAGTTCGCCGGAAAATATTGAAACTGTGAAATCGGGGAGTATAGTTTTATCCATTGCCCGCAATATACTCGAAGCCATGAATCTGCTCAAGTCGCAACAACATCCTGATGCAATACTTTGCGAATCAGCATTTTCGGGAGGAATCGGCCTGGATTTTCACGACTATATTCGTAAAAATGCTGAGTTTAACAAAGTAGCGTTCATTTTGCTTGATCCGGAGTTTAAGATAAAAGCCTATCAAACTGCATTAGCCAACAGGATTGACGATTATTATGCATTTCCTTTACCACCTGCAGAAAGCCTTTTCAGCCGGATTGAGTTTCTGAAAGGATTTAGGCAAAAGGCATCCGGAATAGTTGCAAACTCCGAAAAAGAACAGAATTATAAAATGCCGGTATCAAAACGCATTTTTGATGTGGTAACAGCTTCCCTTGCACTTATTGCTTTATCTCCTTTGCTTCTGGGAGTTATAATTGCCATCAGGCTTGAGTCGAAAGGGAAAGTTTATTATACATCCAAAAGGGTAGGCCGCAAACCTTTCGATTTTTATAAACTGAGGTCGATGCGTGTAGGAGCTGATGCAGAACTTAACAAACTTGCAAAAGATAATAACCAGTACAAGATTGTATCGGACCAAACGGATATAGACTTTACCAAACCATGTCCGCGATGTGCTGAATTAAAGCAAGGAGAAACCTGCTCCCCGGTTATGCACATTGGTTTAAACACTATTTGCGACGATTGGTACAATATCCAGAAAAGGGAAGTTGCCCGGTCGAAATCGGCATTTATTAAAATTGTGAATGACCCACGTATTACCAAAGTAGGTAGAATTATTCGCAACACCAGTATTGATGAGCTTCCACAACTTATTAACGTAATAAAAGGTGATATGTCTATTGTTGGAAACCGGCCATTACCCGTTTATGAGGCCGAGCAGCTCACGCTTGGATTTATATCAAAACGTTTCCTTGCACCAGCCGGAATTACCGGTTTATGGCAAGTAGAACTCAGAGGTAATGGCGGAGTAATGTCGGAAGATGAGCGTAAGCGCCTCGATAACGTATATGCCGAAAATTTTGTTAACGGGAAATACTCATTCTGGTACGATATGAAGTTGATTTTACGAACGGTACCAGCACTGTTTCAGAAAGATACAGTGTAAATGCTACTTAAAATAATTTATAAAATGAAATTCCAACTCATCAATATTCTATTTGTAGTTTTTATCTGTTTTCGGCCTTACGCGGTGAATGCGCAAGCTACCAAACTGGTTGAAGAGCAAGTGATTTACGACAGCATTTCCATTCCTCCGTTAAGCATGATGATTGACTCAGCAATAGCTCATAATGCAATGTTGAAGTATTTTGAGCAGGGTATTGAAGTAAAAAAATTCAGTCTGCGTGCGGATAGTAAAGCCTGGACAAAGAATTTTGGTATCCAGGCCGATGTACGCTACGGTACTTTTGATAATTTTTCGACTAACACAGCAGAAGGACAGAATCCATCGCTGATGGCTACAAAAACCAGTCAGACTAACTATGGAATCGGAGCATATTTAAAACTGCCTCTTTCTGATTTTATAAACCATAAGAACCTGATTCAGTTGGCTAAAGCAGAAGTAAATCAGGCAGAAAGCATGGCAGAAGTGCAACGTGATGAGATCAGGCAAATAGTAATAAAGCAATATAATGATTTGATTCTGAAGCTTTCACTTCTACAAATAAAAGCTAAAAATCTGGAAACTTCGAGAATTAATATGGTAATGGCCGAGAAAGAATTTCAAAATGGCATAATTCCTCTAGGCACATATGCAAGTATATCGCAAACTGCCGGCAACACTGAAATCAATTTTGAAGAAGCTAAAACTGAATTCAAAACTGCATATATGATCCTCGAAGAAATAGTCGGTTTTAAATTCAACATAAAAATACAATAACCCAACCTGATGAATATAATCGATTTCATAAGAATATTGCGCAGGCATATAGTTTTACTGATTGTTACTCCACTTCTGCTGGCAGCAATGGTAACATATTTGACCAGAAAACCTGATTTAAAATTTGGTTCTGAAACTACACTTTATACCGGTATTGCAACAGGTTCAAGTGTGGAGATTAACAAAACCATTAATTCCCTGGCTTCAAATACCTCATTTGATAACCTGATAAACGTTATCAAATCGCGCGAAACTCAACAGGAAGTCGCGATAAGGTTACTGGCGCAGCACCTTTTACTCGAAAAAGCTGATCCGCGTTACATTTCTGCAAAGAATTTTGCTGATTTGAAAAGTATTACACCAAAATATTTCATGCGGTTTGTTGCAAAAAACACAAGTGCATCCACGTCGGTATCGCAAACAAAAGTTGAAGGTTCCGAAAACATTGCAACTGATACATCTGCAGTTAGCGAAACATTTTCATTTCAGACTGAAGACGACTCGTTAAAACCTTCGTGGTTGCCTGCATCCATAAATCAGGCTGCTTTCGAACAGACTGTTAAAAATATAACAGAATACATGGAAAGCAGTGATACTAATTTTGTTTACAGGTTATTGAATTTTTCACATCCGCATTATTCAATAATTGCTATTTCAACAGTTAAAGTGCAGCGAATTGGCATAAGCGATCTTGTGAGTTTGAAATTCCAGACCGACGATCCGGCCATTTGTCAGCAAACACTTGAATTCCTGACACAAGTGTGTATAAAAAATTACCGAATCTTTAAAGAAAACCGGTCAGATGCTGTAGTAAAATATTTCGAATTCCAGCTAAAACTGGCTGCAGCCAGACTTACAGTTGCTGAAGATAAGTTGCTTAAGTTTAATACTGATAATAACATAATTAACTATTACGAGCAGAGCAAGGCAGTAGCAGGTGTAAAGGAACAATTGGATCTTGATTTCAATAGTAAAAAAGTACATCTGGCAGGAGTAAATGCAGCAATTGCCAGGCTTGAAGAAAAACTTGGAAACCAGCAACAGATCCAGTTAAAAAGTTCGAAAATAATTGAACTGAGGGATCAGCTGGGAGCACTCAGTTATAGAATTGCATCAATCGAAAATAAGGATTCGATTAATAACAAAGAAATTCTGATTCTGTCAGATATGAAGAGCCAGGTTGAAAAACTGAAAGATGAAATAAAAGTTGCTGTTGGCGAATTGTATAAATATGGAAACACCACTGATGGTTTGCCTGTCAGCTCAACTCTATCTGATTGGATTGCCAATGTGATTGACGCTGAAAGTAGTAAAGCCGGCCTGGTTGTAATGGCTCAAAAAATTATAGATTTCCAGAAACTATATGCAATTTATGCCCCCGCTGGAGCAAACCTTAAAAGAATAGAAAGAGAAATTTCTGTTGCAGAGCAGGAATTTTTAGAAATATTGCATGGATTAAACCAGGCAAAGCTCAAAATGCAGGATAATGAACTCTCAGCCAATCTTAAAGCAATTGATCCTCCTTATTTCCCTTTAACGCCAACTCCATCCAACCGCAAACTGCTGATTATCATTGGTGGCTTGGTTGGTTTCATGATAGTACTCATTAGCGCACTTTTAATGGAATATTTCGACGAATCGCTGAAAAATCCCGAAAAAGCCTCTGGGATAATTAAAATACCCTTGCTGGGAATCTTCCCAAAAATTTTACTTAAAGTTCAGAATACCAATTTTCTTTTCATTACAAACCGTTTGCTGGAAATTGCAATTCAGAATATTGAACTATACACGAAAGTAAGCAAGTCCGAAAATAACATCAAAACATTGTTAATATTCAGCACTTTAGGCGGAGAGGGAAAATCTGTAATTGCAGGAAACCTTGCACAAAAACTAAAATTGCAGGGGAAAAAAGTGCTTGTTCTGGATTTCTCGCACGAAGCTTTGCTTAAAACGGAGACTACACAGATTGGCTACCAGGAAACCCCGGTACAAAGCAAACCTGCTGCGAAAACCAAAGGCAAACAACGCATGTCGATTATCAGTTGGATATTGGGATACCCCGATGCACGGATCAATTTCGAAAGCCCTTTTCTTGAATGCCCGGAAAAACGCCTGGAGAATGGAGATTATTTTGTGTACGATGTTAATGAAAAGTTTTATTCGGCCAAAAACTACAACGATATCCTTGAGCTGAATTCCATTTCGATAGCTTTCGTCCCTGATTATGTAATAATTGAATTGCCGCCAATTTTATACTTCCCTTACCCGGTTGAACTGGTTGCAGATGCAGATATTCCGATAATGGTATGCCGCGCTAACAGGATTTGGTCCAATGCCGATCAGGCAGTGCTTGATGTAATAATGAAGCTGACAGATAAGCAAACGCACTTTTTCCTGAATGGTGTTGAAATACCAGTAATTGAATCCATTCTGGGCGATTTACCCAAAAAGAGAAGTAGGTTGCGAAGGCTGTTGAAAAAACTATTTCGCTTAGAATTCTATGCGAAAAACCATATCTGAGACAAATCCAAATATTATCAGCCAGCAAGAGGATACACTGTTAAATGAAGTTTTGCTGCAAGCTTTTCGCCATAGCCCAATCCCGAAAAATAACATAATGTACCTCTGCCAAAATACAAACGCGAATAACAACAATTTATGCTCACCCAACTGAATCCTTTCCAAAGTACATCAGGATCGAACAATCTGACGAAACCCGGATACATCGCATTATTGTTGTGTATTATGGCTTTATCGGCTTTTGTGATAAGCAAAATGGAAATTATTGGAGGTTTGGTTCTTTTGGTTCTGCCAGTTGTTTTTGTATCGCTGTATTACTTATTCAATTACCCTATTCTTGGACTTTACAGCTCTATTGTATTCGGGTTTTTAATATTAGGAATAAACAGGTATGTTTCGGGTGTACAGATGGGAATAGTATTGGATGGGCTATTGATAATCACATACATAGCTCTGTTTTTTAATCGGTTTCATAAACGGATCGATTTCTCACCGGCTAAAAAAGACATTACACTTATAGCGTTTATATGGACCTCGTACTTTGTGTTTGAATTTATAAATCCTGAAGCAATAAGTTCAGAAGCCTGGTTTGCAGGAAGAGGGTTGGCCTTGTACATGATGCTGATTGTGCCATTGACATTGCTTTTTATTAACACAAACAAAAAATTAGATGTCATCTTCCTGTTGTGGGGAATTTTGTCGTTGCTGGCTACTACCAAAGGGATTATGCAAGATACCTTTGGCGTTGATTATGCCGAAAGGAAATGGCTAAACGAAGGAAATTCCTTAACTCATATTCTGTTTGGGAAGCTACGGATTTTTTCATTTATGAGTGATGCCGGCCAATTTGGTGCAAACCAGGGCTATTCGGCAGTTGTTGCAAGTATAATTGCCTTTGTACAGAAAGATCGCCGGATGAAATTGTTCTTTATTGTAGTTGCAGTTATGGGGTTTTATGGAATAGTGATTTCCGGAACCCGCGGCGCACTTAGCGTTCCGTTTGCCGGTCTAACCGCGTTTTTTGTCCTGAAAAAAGATAAAGTGGCATTGATATCAGGGTTTATATTGATTGCATCGTTTTTTATATTTTTCAAATATACTTATATTGGTCAGGGGAACGCTGAAATCCGAAGAATGCGATCAGCTTTTGATCCTGATAATGCATCGCTGCAGGTTCGTCTCGACAACCAGAAAAAACTTAAACAATACCTGATAACCCGACCTTTTGGCGGCGGGATAGGGCATGCCGGCGGGAAAGCCCGGAAATTTGCCCCTAACGCATTTTTATCCAATGTACCTCCCGATAGCTGGTATGTATTAATATGGGCTGAACAAGGTATTGTGGGGCTGACCTTGCACCTTCTGATTCTATTCTACATAATAATAAAAGCCTCTTTTAAAATCATGTTCAGAATACGTGACCCGATTTTGAAAATGAAAATGGCTGCTCTCGTATCCGGTATGTTCGGAATAATGATAGCCTCATACGGAAATATGGTTTTGGGACAAATGCCAACCAGTGTACTAATTTACATGTCAATGGCTCTGATGTTAAATTCCGATGTTTTTGAGGCTGATGCAGCCCGGGAAAATCAGAAATTGAACTTGGCTGCGTAAAAAGCTGAAAACTTTTTCTACACATGCAGTAATTAAAATAAGTGATTCAAATGGATAGGATTATACATCTGCCAATATGAGTGTAAATCAGTTAAAAGCCGGAGCTGTATTATCCTATGTGATACTAGGATTGAGCAATATTGTCGGGTTGCTTTATACTCCGTATATGCTCCGCATGATGGGACAAAGTGAATATGGATTGTATTCGCTGGTTGCCTCAGTGGTTGCATACCTGACTATTCTCGATTTGGGATTTGGAAATGCAATTATACGTTACACTGCCAAATTCAGGGCCGAAGGCAAAACTGAAGAACAGTACTCCATGTTCGGAATGTTTATAGTACTCTATTCGTTTATCGCCTTAATTGCACTGGCGGCAGGTTTGGTGTTGTATTTCAATGTGGAGGCAATTTTTGGCAGTTCAATGTCGGCAGAAGAGTTGGGCAAAGCACGTATACTGATGCTGCTGATGGTGTTTAACCTGGCTTTTACTTTCCCTTTCAGCATATTTGGATCAATAATAACAGCCTACGAAGATTTTATTTTTCAGAAAGCAATTCAGATAGTGCGAATTATTCTCAACACACTTGTAATGATATTGCTCCTCAAACTTGGTTACCGGGCTATCGGAATGGTTGTGCTGATTACTTTTTTTAACGTCACTTCTTTATTAATAAACTTTTGGTACTGCAAGTATAAACTTAAGATCAAATTTTACTTCCGCGGATTCAAATGGGGTTTTTTGAAAGAAATAGCGAGGTATTCCTTTTACATATTCTTAGGTGCAATCATCGACAGGCTATACTGGAGCACCGGGCAACTTGTGCTTGGGGCTTTTGTAAGCACAGCCGCTGTTGCTGTTTTTGCGGTAGGCATTCAACTCGAGCAAATGTATATGGCTTTTTCAACGGCAATTTCAGGAGTTTTTCTTCCCAGGATAACTGCCATGACCACTTATTCAGAATCCGATAAATCAATATCTGACCTGTTTATCCGCACAGGTCGGATACAGTATATCGTTATGGCATTTATACTTACCGGTTTTATCATTTTTGGTAAACAATTCATTTTAATCTGGGCAGGAGCTAATTATGCTGATGTATATATCATTGCCTTATTGTTCTTCATTCCTCTTACAATACCTTTAATTCAAAACTTAGGAATCACCATTTTGCAGGCACGTAACAATGTGAAATTCAGGGCATTACTGTATATTGCAATTGCTGTTTTCAGTTTAGCATTACAACTGCTGCTGGTAAAAAAATACGGCGGAATCGGATGTGCTGCTGCCATATGCACTGGTTTGGTTCTTGGCCATATTATTGTCATGAACATTTATTATTACAAAAAGCAAGGTATTGATATACCAAAATTCTGGAAAGAAATTGGCAAAATGTCGCTTACTCCGTTGGTTTTAGGCACTATAACATTTTTTCTTCTTAAGTTAGTTGATCTGCATAATATCCTCACCCTGGGTTTAGGCGTATTCCTGTTTTCGCTTATTTATATCCCAATATTCTGGTTTGCAGCCATGAATCAATCGGAGCGTGATTTAATGAACAAACCAATAAACCGTGTTTTGAAAAAGCTAAAAATATCATGATCAGAGGTTTACCATTCCGATGTGAACAATAAACCTTGAGATGGAACCATAATAAGATGAAAACATTAAAAATTAACCCTGTTTTAACATGGAAGCTATAAGAAATAAGTTGAAGAAATTAATGCCTCAGAAAATACTTTATCTGTATTATCTGCATACCGCCCGTAAAGCTTGCGATTTCGATTTACAGAGACGTGTACACGATAAAGTGTATAACGATTCGGAAGTTGAAAAAGTTAAACGCGATCTCACACTTGCTTATCACATTGTTGAGAAGGGCTTAACCATGCCGGTTCCCAGGCCAGGTTTCGGGAAACCGGTTGTAATAAATTTAGTAAATACAGTTTTGAAATACCAGAAAATGAACCTGCCTCAAGACGAAATGGAGTTCAGGCAATCCGTTTCTGTATTAAAAGAGTATAAGGAATTTCATGAGCACATTAATTTCAGCCTGGATAATGATGTTATTGAAAAACTCGTACTCCTTGAAAAACCGTTTAAATCCATAGTAGGGTTAAAACAGCTGAAATTAAGCAGGGATGAGTATTTTCGGGATACCGGCAAACCTTTCGATTTGTTTTGCATGTCGCGCTATTCAACGCGAAACTATACTGATGAAGAAATTCCTGTATCCGTATTGCACGAGTGTATTGACCTGGCGCAAAAATCGCCTTCCTTTTGTAACCGCCAACCTACCCGGGTGCATATAGTTAAATCAGCTGAACAGAAAACCCGGATACTTGAAATACAAAATGGTAACCGTGGATTCGGACACCTGGCCGAAACGTTGCTGGTAATAAGCTCAGTTATTTCTACCACAAAAGATATACACGAACGGAATGAAAATCATTTAAACGGGGGAATGTTTATAATGACCTTGTTAAATGCACTTCATTTTTACAGAATAGGAGCCTGTTCACTCAACTGGAGTGTAACTAATGACAAGGATGTGAAACTTCGGAATATTTTAAATATTCCTGAAAATGAAGTTCTTCTGATGATTATTTCGTGTGGCTACGTCCCCGATGAATTTTCAATCGCATCATCACCACGAAAAAGAGCAAAAGAAATAACCGTTGAACATTTGTAAAAAACCAAGTTGTATTCCGAAAATATTAATACCGAGAAAGTATGAAAATAGGAATAATCACTCTACCATTTAATTCAAATTACGGTGGCCTGTTGCAGGCTTTCGCACTCCAAACCGTTTTAAAGCAAATGGGTCATGAAGTATGGGCGGTGAACCGCCGAAACCGTATAATGCCATTCAAGATTAAGGTTTTGTCTTCAGCAAACCGGCTGATTAAAAGTATTATAAACGGGAAAATGGGTGTAATCCGTTCGTGGGCTACGGCTAAAGAGGAGCTTGTAATTGACCGGCACACGAATCGGTTTTTAAGTGAAAATATCCAAACGACCGTTTTTCTGAAATCGGAAAGTGATTTTGCAAAGCTAAGCCAATATGAATTTGATGCATATGTGGTTGGAAGCGACCAGGTTTGGCGACCAAAATATTCGCCCCGTCTGGCAAATCATTTTCTCGGTTTTATTGATGATACCGTTAACCCAAAGCGTATATCATACGCTGCATCATTTGGAGTGGATAATTGGGAATTTACGTCTGAGCAAACTGGCGAATGCAGAAAGCTGGTTGCAAAATTTAACGCTGTTTCCGTTCGCGAAGATACGGCAGTAAAGCTTTGCAAACAAAATTTCGGAGTTGAAGCAACTCAGGTTTTAGACCCCACATTACTGGTTCCAAAAGAAGAATATATTCGTTTGGTCGAAAAAGATAAGATTCCAAAATGTAACGGAACCTTGTTGACTTATGTATTAGATAAATCGCCCGATAAACTGGAATTTATTAAAAAAATAATTCTCGAAACAGGGTTAGATGAAGTTTCGATAATGCCAAAAAGTTTATTCCGTGATGCAGGCAGAAAAAAAATAAGCGACTGCATTTATCCGCCTGTTACAGCCTGGTTAAGAGGTTTTATGGATGCAGAGTATGTGGTAACTGATTCATTTCACGGAATGGCTTTTGCAATTATTTTCAACAAGCCATTTTTGGCTTTGGGAAACACAAAGCGTGGAATGACAAGGTTTTCATCGCTGGTTAAATTATTCGGATTAGAAGATAGGATCATCCTTTCAGCAGATAGCCAGTTGACTGAAAAGCTATACGTCCCCATTGATTTTCGGCATGTAAATGAAATTCTCAAAACCAAGCAGTTGGAGGCTTATAAATTTCTTTCCGATTCATTAGGATAATTTGGGTACAATCACTGCCGAAGGTTAACCTCCGGTGTAAATTACTCTGAATGTAAGAAGTACTGATATATCAGGTTTTACCGGCCTGGGAACAATATTTAAAACCATAATCTGAAAGAAAGCAGGCTATTATTTCTGGTACTCAAAAAAATAAGGCTTTAACTACAAACAAACAGGCTTTTTCTCTACAAAATTTATGTGTTTTCAGCTACAACTAAAGCGTATTTTCCGCTATAGTGAAACCAGTTAAATCACTATAATTTTGTTTTTAATCAGCTAAGTCCCGTAACGCTACATCCACTATAACCTGATAGACAAATGACTCTCCGCAAAAAAACATTTATAATCATTCATGTTTGCCTTTTTCTTTTCCTGGCATCCTTACTGATTTTCAGGGAAATGCAATCGCGGCAGAACGAACTGATAATACGTTCGTCCGTAGAACAACAGGAAATTATTGTAAAAAATGCTGTTTCCGAACGCTCAAACCAGCTGCGCCAGATAGTTACCGACTATACTAACTGGAATGATATTATTGTGAAAATTGATAAAAAAGACCAGAAATGGGCGGTTGATAACATTGCTACAATCATTAACTCTTTCGATCTGAATTCGGTAGCGGTATTTAATACCGATAAACAATTGGTATATGGTTTTGGAAATAATCCTGGCGGATTGGTTTTATCGGCTGACGCACAAAAAACCATTTTTGAGAAATTACAAACAAACGGATTCATACATTTCTACTCTCTGCTACCTGAAGGAATCCTCGAAATATCAGGAGCAACCATACATCCAACACTCGATACTGCGCGCATTACTGAGGGCAAAGGTTATTTTTTGGCAGCCAAACTTTGGGATAAGGAATTTTTTGTAAGCCTTTCGGCATTAACAGGCAGCCAGATAAAAAATCAGAAAGCCGGTTATGTTCCTTCAAACTCCATTGATAATCATACCATTTCTGCCCTTTATACAATTTCTGATTACAATCAGCAACCTTTACGAACCCTCGTTTTTCAAAAGAATAATAAATTCTTTAAATCATTTCATCAAATCAGCAATTTCGTTTTGGGCAGTATGGCTTTGCTGATAGTTTTAGTATTTGTACTATTCACTTATATACTCTATTTCTGGATCCGCCGTCCACTCGGAATAATATCAGAAGCACTAAAAGGCACTGATTCACAACATCTTGAACAACTTCAAAAAAAAGAAAATGAGTTTAGTCAAATCGCAAGACTAATACTGAATTTTAACACTCAACGCATACAACTAGAGGAAGAAAATGCCGGACGCAAGCTTGTTCAGCAGCAGATTATTCAACAAAGTGAACTCCTCGAAGGACTTGCCAACGCATCAGGACGACTACTTACTATCGATAACCTTGATGATGCCATAAAAGATGCCCTCGGATCATTTGCCAATCATACCAATATCGACAGAATTTTTATTTTCAAAAATGTTTTTGACAACGAAAAAAACTCGATAAAAATGCAACCCGTTTACGAATGGATGCATCCTGACCTTAAGGCCGTTGTAGATACATCGGAATATGATGGAATGTTTTACAGGCAAACATGCGAAGGGTGGTACGGCAGGCTTCAGAATGGTGAAATTATAAAATACTCTTTTGATGAGTTGGATACTGAGCTTAAACCGTTTTTTGAACGACAGCTGATAAAATCAATTATTATAGTTCCAATACTTGATCCACGAAATCACACATTCTGGGGGTTCACCGGGTTTGCCGACAGCAAAACAGGTCATTCATGGAGCGGATCGGAGGAGAATGTGCTATCCATGTTAGCCAATAATATCGGTGTTGCTATCAGGCGGTTTGTTTCACACGGAGAATTACTCGAAGCAATGGAACTCGCCCGGGCAGCTGACAAGGCGAAATCCAATTTCCTGGCCTCTATGAGCCATGAGATACGCACACCCATGAACGGAGTAATAGGCATGACAAGTCTTCTTTTGCAATCGGAATTAACACCTTCGCAAAGGGAATTAGTACAAACTATTGAGTCCTCTGGCGACAGTCTTTTAAATATTATTAACGAAATTCTTGATTTTTCGAAAATCGAATCAGGCCATATGACGCTTGAAGAAGGAGATTTCGACTTGCGCAGATGCATTGAAGATGTGTTTGATCTGATGGCGACACGCATTTTTGAGAAAAAACTTGAGCTTATTTATTACCTCGATTCAAAAATAACCTCTTACATATTTGGCGATGGTTTCAGGCTCAGACAAGTACTTGTTAACCTGATAGGCAATGCCATAAAATTTACCGAAAAAGGAGAAATACTGGTAAAGGTAGCAATAAATAAACTCGATGATGATGAACTGGAACTCGAGTTCTCAGTGAAAGATACAGGCATTGGAATTCCATCAGATAAAATAGAAACACTATTTAAACCCTTTTCGCAGGTTGATGCTTCAACAACCCGCAAATACGGTGGTTCAGGATTAGGCCTGGCAATTACATCGAACCTCATTTCACTCATGAATGGTAAAATCTGGGTCGAAAGCCAACCCGGCGAAGGATCGGATTTCCGGTTTACGATAAAGACCTATTTTATACCGCCTCCGGCAAATACTAATAAATCAATAGGGAAACTCAAAAAACTCCATGGGAAACGAGTTCTTATTGTTGATGATAACTTCACAAATCGACAAATCCTGCAATTGCAATTCAACCACTGGAATATTGAGTCCGTTGCGCTTGAATCGGGTGTTGAAGCACTGGAATTACTAAATGGCAATCAAACGTTTGATCTGGCAATCCTCGATATGCAAATGCCTGGTATGGATGGCGAGATGCTGGCCCGTGAAATCCGGAAAAGATTCAGCCGCTCGGAACTTCCGCTTATTATGCTCACTTCAATTGGCAACACGGTGAGATCACCGGAAATAAAGGAGCTGTTTTCATATTATGTAAACAAGCCGATAAAACACTCCGTACTTGCTGATATCCTGCTCAGTGTATTAGCGAATGAACAATGCGATTCGTTAACAATACCCGAAATTCAATCGGAAATGAGATCAGTTTCAATTCTGTACCCATTCAGTATACTTATAGCTGAAGATAATTTCATCAATCAGAAACTGATACGGAAGTTATTTGAACTGTTGGGCTATAGAACCGACCTGGTTGCCAATGGTATAGAAGCTATTGAAGCACTTAAGCGGAAATCGTACAACATCATTTTTATGGATGTACAAATGCCTGAAATGGATGGCTACGAAGCTACACGGATAATTAAGGATCGCTGGCGGAAAGACGGGCCAACTATAATAGCCATGACAGCAAATGCGATGCAAGGGGATAAAGAGAAGTGCCTGTTAGCGGGCATGGACGATTATATTTCGAAACCTTTACGATTGGAAGATATTGTAAATGTATTGGTACAATGGGGAGAAATTAAAAAAAGTCTTCAGATCAGTGCTGTTTGAAAACTTTCAATCTCAATTGTACTTTAATTCATGCCTTCTCTATAGAAAATGATCATACCCACTCAATAAAAAAAACACTATGTATTACAGGAATGTTTCGGATTTAAACAAAATTATTCTCAAACGTTTAAGTATTCTTCCACGCGATTTCGATCTCATTGTAGGGATTCCCCGAAGTGGTATGTTACCGGCAAATTTACTGGCATTATACCTAAATAAACCATACACGGATATTAATTCGTTCCTGAATGGCCATATTTACAAGGCCGGTGCCCGTGGACAGTTTTTCGACATCCACGATTTTAAAAAAATACTGGTTGTTGACGACAGCATTGCTTCTGGCTCTGCCATGGTAAAGTGCAAGGAAAGCTTAAAGCACCTGGAATCGGAATTCACAATCAGTTATTGTGCTATATATGTAATTCCAGGGAAAGAAAAAATGGTGGATTATTTTTTCGAAACTATTCCTCTTCCTCGTTATTTCCAGTGGAACGTGCTCCACCACACCACTTTGGAAAAAGCTTGCTTCGACATTGACGGGGTTTTATGTATTGATCCTTCCGAAGACCAAAATGACGACGGCCCTAAATACAGGAATTTTATTCTTAACGCACCACCGCTTTTCATTCCTGGGAGTAAAATAGGTACAATCGTAACCTCACGCCTCGAAAAATATAGGCACGAAACCGAAACCTGGCTTAAAACACATAACGTGAAGTATAATGACCTGGTAATGCTCGACCTTCCGGATATGGAAGCCCGGCAAAAGGCTAACAACCATGCCGCACACAAAGCAAAAGCTTACCTGTCAAAACCATATGTCCTGTTCATCGAAAGTAATCTGTTGCAGGCAGTTGAAATTAACAGGCTTGCAAAAAAACCAGTATTATGTACGGAAAACTTCGAGATGATTTTCGATTCTGAGTCGGTATTTTATAATTTTAAAAGCGGAAAATATTTCCCATTTCTCCGAAAATTTGCATTAAAAGTCAGAGATAAAATCCGCACCTTGAAATAGTGTTCAACCCTAAAATATAACAACAGAATAACCTAAACTGCTAACGGACTTACAGCTACCCTTATTTACAAAAGATAGAAGATGATCAGGAATAAAAACATAGTGTGCGTTTCGAATACAACCTGGGAAGGGTTTTATACAAAATCTACAGTTCAAATTATGTCGTTACTTGCAAAAGGCAATACTGTATTATTTGTCGAATATCCTTTTACTCTGAAAGATTTGATATCCACAATATTGGGGAATGGAAGAGCGCCTGTTTCAAGAATGTTAGGATTTACGAAAAGGCTTGTAGTTGAACAAACCAATTTCGACACTAATGTTCATCATCTTGTTATTCCCCCTATACTTCCTGTCGAATTCATAAAAATCGAGAGCCTTTATACTCTACTCTTAAAATTCAACAGTTATATTTATGCCAGGTCGATAAGGCGTGCACTCCGAAAATTAAAAATGGATAATCCAGTTTGCATCAATGCCTACAACGCTATTTACGGCAGAAACCTGATTGGGAAAATAAAAGAAAAGCTCCATTTATTTTACTGCTACGATGGCCCTAATACAGGCAGATACGGGCAAAGAGCCACCGTTGCCGATCAAAGTTTTGCTTCGCAGGCTGATGGCGTAATTGTTACGTCCGAATTTCTTGCTTCATCCCTGCAGGAATTTAATACGGAGATGTATGTTGTTAAAAACGGCGTTGATTTCAAAATCTTCAACCACGATGCAAAAACAAGTATAAACAATGCTGGGAAAAGAAAAAAAGTAGGGTACATCGGCAGCCTGGATCAACGGTTCGACATCGACACCATCGAATATTCAATTCAGAAATTGCCTGATTACGACTTTGAGTTTATAGGCGAATTAATGAATAAAACTATTACACAGCGGCTCTCATCTTATCCGAATGTGAAATTTAAACCGCCTGTAAAACCAAATGAAGTGCCGGGTTTACTGAAGAAATGTGATGTGGGACTAATACCATACATCTGCGATGAATACTCTAAAAACATTTATCCTTTAAAAATAAACGAATATCTCTCTGTTGGAGTTCCCGTTGTGCTTACATCGTTTGCTAACCTTCCTGAATTCAATCACATAGTCAGTTTTACCCATGGGAAAGAAGCTTTTTGTAACGCAATTGTTCGTGAAATTGAATCGGACAACCTTGAAAACATAAAGATGAGAATTCAATTCGCCGAAAAGAACTCCTGGGAAAACCGGGCTCAACTCTTTGAGGATATTATAGATACGCTTTTAGAAAAGAAATTGAATTGATATTTAGAGAAACCTGGTTCTTCCAGGCTCAAAACAGCAGTTCAGCAAAACGCGAAAAACGAATAAATAAATAAAATAATCCAATGGGAATCTTGAATTTTCTGATTAACAGTATCGAGTTAATCGTATATATATACCTCAGCATAGCGGCTGTTTACTTTGTCTTTTTTGCTTTTATGGGACTTTTTCCTTACCGCAGGAAAATTCATCCCGCACCGTCAATCCGTAGAATGGCCGTATTGATACCAGGCTATAAGGAGGATATTGTAATCCTCGAGGTTGCAGAAGCCTCGCTCAAACAAAGCTATCCTGCTGCGTCGTTTGATGTGATTATAGTAGCCGATTCCTTTAAACCCGAAACAGTGGAGGCCTTGAAGACACTTCCGTTGAAAGTGGTTGAAGTTACATTCGAGAAGAGCACCAAATCAAAATCGCTTAATGCTGCGATGGCGGCCATAGGGGATAATTATGATGTAGCCGTGGTACTGGATGCCGACAATATAATTGCTTTTGATTTCCTTGAAAAAATTAACCAGGCTTTCGAATCCGGATTCACGGCTGTACAAGGCCACCGAATGGCAAAAAACATGAATAATTCAATGGCTGTGCTCGATTCCATAAGCGAAGAAATCAACAACCATATTTTCCGAAAAGGGCATAGAGTAGCTGGATTAGCTTCAGGATTAATAGGTTCAGGAATGGCCTTTCAATATGGCATGTTTAAAAATCGGATGCTGGCTATTGAAGCAATCGGCGGTTTCGATAAGGAACTTGAGCTAACCATGCTGCGCGATGGTATTAAGATTGAATACCTTGTTGACGCAGTTTTATTGGATGAAAAAGTTCAGGACAAAGTAGTTTTCGAAAATCAGCGCAAACGATGGCTGGCGGCACAGTTTATCTATTTCCGAAGATTTGTATGGGCCGGAATTGTTCAGTTCGTTACCCGTTTGAACATCGATTTTCTTGATAAAGTGTACCAGATGGTTATGCCTCCCCGTATTCTTTTATTAGGCGTTGTAACTATAATTACAACATTGATGGGGGTTTTCGCACTTATTAATATTGAATGGATATCGGAAACTCTGGTTCTGAATTTTATTGACTGGTTTGTTGTCTGGTCGTTAGTAATTGCAGCCTTCGCTTTTTCGGTACACAGAAAGTTTTACACAAAGAAAACCTTGATGGCTATTTTAACCCTGCCAATGGGTTTTTGGTTGATGTTCACCTTGTTGTTTAAGCTCAAAGGAGCTAATAAAACATTTATACATACTCAGCATGGTGTAATTGGAAATAGTACAAAGTAATATTAACAGAAAGAAAGGAACTCAATAATGAGGATAGCGATCGAAGCTCAGCGCTTGTTCAGGGAAAAGAAACACGGCATGGATATTTATGCCCTGGAGCTTATTCGCAACCTGCAGCAAATTGACCACAAAAATGAATATGTGATTTTTGTAAAACCAGATGCAGATGATGCCATATTGAACGAAACGCCCAATTTTAAAATTATAAAACTGGATGGAGGTTTCTATCCATTGTGGGAACAGTTTGCCTTGCCAAAAGCAGCTAAGGAGGCCGGGTGCCAGATATTGCATTGCACCAGTAATACGGCTCCTATGCGTTGCGAAATTCCTTTGGTGCTCACTCTCCACGATATCATTTATATGGAAAGTAGTTACACCCGCATTTTATCAGGGAGTGCCACGCCGTACCAGAAATTTGGAAACATTTACAGGAAACTGGTGGTACCACATTTGGTTACTAAGAGCCGGAAAAATATCACTGTTTCGCATTCGGAGAAAAACCGTATTGATAAACATTTCGGATTGAAAAGTGAGAAACAAATAAACGTTATTTATAATGGCGTTGGTAAACATTTCGAACCAATAACAGATAAACTGGAATTGCAACAGGCAAAAGAGAAATATCAACTGCCGGATAATTTTTTCTTCTTCCTTGGAAATACTGATCCCAAGAAAAATGTGAAAGGAACGTTAAAAGCATTTTCGGATTTTTTAAAGCGAACCGGCCTCAACTATTATCTGGTTATTGCAGATTATGAGCAAAATAAACTTCAAAATTTGCTTGATGAAATTGACGATAAAGCATTGATTAACAGAATTATTCTAACAGGTTATATCCCAAATGCCAGCCTGCCGTCCATTTACTGCCAAAGTAAAGTTTTCCTGTACCCTTCGCTTCGCGAAAGCTTTGGCATTCCAATGCTGGAAGCCATGAAGTGCGGTGTTCCGGTTATAACTTCCAATACCGAATCAATGCCCGAAATTGCAGGTGATGCAGCGTATCTGGTTAATCCTTTCGTAAACGAAGAAATTACCGAAGCTATGATTAAAATGATTAGCGACGAGAATTTACGAACAAACCTGATCAGGAAAGGATTTATACGCGCTTCGCAATTCACATGGGAAATAACGGCTCAAAAAGTGCTTGAGCTTTACCGAAAATTGGGTGCAGATTAATGATAAAGTTAGAACTGAATGAATAAGAAATCCGAAATCACAGGTTTATCAATGTAAATTGTTAACCCAAATTTAACATTAGAAATTCCTCAATCAGCACTAATAGTAAAAAAATAGTTTATGTTCCGCCCAATAGTACCATCAAATATCCGTATCCATTGGTATAACTACCAAAAGCCGGAAGATATTTCGGAGGAAATATTCGAACGGATAAGGAAAGGGTTTGCTGCTCAGCGAACAGATAATCCACTGGTTTCGATAAATATCATTGCCTGGAACGAAGAAGCTAATATTCTCCGGAATCTGTCATCATTAAGCGCACTTAAAAGCAAGTATCCGGTTGAATTTATATTTGTTGACAACAACTCCAAAGATAAAACCTCCGAAATCATCCACCGCTGCGGGATTACGCCGGTTTTCGAAATACAGCAGGGTTATGGATTTGCCAGGCAAACTGCTGTAGAGAATTCGCACGGTAAATATATTCTCACCGGCGATGCCGATACCATTTATCCGCCAACCTGGGTTGATACCATGCTGCAACCTATACTGACAGGAAAAAGCATTGCCAGTTCCGGCACCTACTCTTTCATCCCGAGGAAAGGTCAATCGCGCTTACGTTATGCTTTCTACGAGTTTTTTCGCGACATCATCCATTCTTTGCGCACTATTAACCGCCCTTACCTTGCCGTTGGCGGTGTAAATTTTTGTTTCCCGCGCGAAGCGGCATTAAAAATCGGCTTTATAAAAAACAACTCACGCTCCGAAGACGGTTCCATGGCCCTGGCCCTGCTTAAAACCGGGAAAATTAAAAGAGTTACTCAATCAAAAGCTGCCGCCTGGACTATTACCCGGTCAGTTGAACGAAGCGGCACTTTCCTCAACGCAATAAAAACCCGCTTAATAAAGGAATTCAAAAGGGTAAGTATCTATTTCTATAAGCATGAACAGAACAAATAACTGTAAAAGAATGAGTTACAATAACTAAAAATTAATCCTATTACAATGAAAACAACTTCCCCCATTGCAATTATAGTGGCTTGCGATAACCATTATGTGATTCTTTTGGCTGCACTTTTAAAATCCGTTGATCATCACCATAAATCAGGCGAAAACATTGAGGTTTTTATTGTGGACGACGGTATCACTTCAGGCAACAGAAAAAAACTGGCTTCGTCACTTGTTTCGGACAAAATGCATCTGAACTGGATAACTATGGATGATGCTATTCCTGACAATATGCGTATTCCGTTCGACCGGACTTCGTATCCGAAAAACATTCATACACGGATATTTATTCCGCATTTTATCCCCGAACGGTTCGAAAAAATTATTTACCTGGATGTAGATATGATCATGATGCGGGATATTTCCGACCTGTGGAATATTGAGATAGGCGATCATATGCTGGCGGCTGTTATGGACCCGCGTTTAAAAGTGTTCAGTAATTCGTGGGGCGGTATTTTAAATTATAAAGAGTTGGGTTTTCATCCTGATACAAAGTATTTTAATACCGGAATCCTTGTCATCAATATTAAAAAATGGAGAGAAGAGAACAGTGCCGTTACGGTTGTAAAATGTATTTCGGATAATGAAAAATTTGCTAATTATCCTGACCAATATGGCCTAAATATAGTAATGGCTAACCGCTGGCTGGAACTGGATCCCCGATGGAACGCATTTGCTTCGGACGAATGTGACGATCCGTTCAATATTCATTTTATAGGCCGTAAGCCAATGTATAAAACCTACGACAACCTTGATGAATTCAGAAAAATATTCTTCGAACATCTTAACCGTACCAAATGGAAAAATCTCAGACCTATAGGTGAATCCAAACGTTACTTTAAAAAGCTGAGCAATGTTATTAAAAAGATACCTGAATTTTTCCACCGCTAATCCTTTTATAAACAAACTGATTGAATGAAGAAAGTTATTACATACATGCAATACCTAACCGAATACCTGAGGCATGGCGATTTTATTTCCATTATTTCGTCGGTTAAATATCTGACAAACAAAACCTCACACAAAACGAACAGGATCGTAAGGTCATCCATAGGTACTTTTTTCTGCCGCAGGAACACCAACGATTTCCAATTCGCCAATTATTATTACGAATGGGGTGTTAAAAAATTTATTCTTAATCATATCAAAGAGTATACGCTGTTTATTGACGGCGGCGCCTGCATCGGCGATTACAGCATCCTTGTTTCTAAATTCAACATAAAATGTATTGCTTTTGAACCGCTTGCCGACAATTATACAGTAATTCAAAAAAATCTCCGGTTAAATAACCTGGTTAACAATGTCACCACATTTAAATTTGGCTTGGGGAAAGAGAATAAACTTGCCAGGTTTAAGTTTAATCCTGTTAACACCGGCGCTTCCTTTATCGACAGGGAAAATAATTCCGACAGTTTACCCGCCGAAATCCGGACTTTCGATTCGATGCTGGCTGATCTAAAAATAGACACAAATGAAAAAATCCTTTTCAAACTAGATGTTGAAGGCATGGAATCTGAGGCGCTTCAGGGATCGGTAGAATTTATACGCAACTATCCGAACATAACATTTGTGATGGAGGATAAACACACCGGCCAGGATTCCATTAAAGCGATTCTGAACAAAGCAGCGGTTTTCGAATTCGGTATTGTTGATGAGTTTAACATTTTCGCCCGTAAAATCAGTAATTTCAAAAAAAACGAACTAGCATGTTAACGTTAAAAATTTTATTCGGGATTATGCTTTTCATAGTCTTCTATGCCTATATAGGGTATGGAATTCTGCTTTACGTAATCATAAAAATCAGGCGATTATCCGGGTATTCAAAAACGGCGCAAACTGATTTCGCCTACGAACCTGATGTAACTTTGTTTATAGCAGCTTACAATGAAAAAGCGTTTGTATCTGAAAAAATAAAAAACTCGCGCGAACTCGACGATCCAGCCGAAAAACTTCATATGGTTTGGGTTACCGATGGTTCCGATGACGGAACACCTGACGAATTGAAAAAATACCACGGCGTTGAAGTTCATCATCTTGATAAGCGCAGCGGCAAAATAGGCGCAATGAACCGCGGAATGAAATTTGTTAAAACACCGATCGTGGTTTTTTGCGATGCCAATACCATGCTGGGAAAAGAATCGATCCGGCGTATTGTCAATCTTTTCAGTAACCCTAAAGTAGGATGTGTATCAGGCGAGAAACGAATTTTCAGCAAGGAAAAAGATGCTGCTGCCGGTGCCGGCGAAGGCTTGTACTGGAAATACGAATCAACGCTTAAAAAATGGGATGCCGAGCTTTATTCAGTTGTTGGCGCTGCGGGCGAACTTTTTGCCATCCGTACCGAACTTTACCGCGAAGTGGAACGTGACACACTGCTCGACGATTTCATAATTTCACTCAGGGTTGCACAGGAAGGCTATACAATTCAATATGATCCGGAAGCTTATGCCATCGAAACCGCTTCGGTAAATGTAAAAGAGGAACTGAAACGAAAAATCAGGATATCGGCCGGTGGAATTCAATCCGTTGTTAGGTTGAGGTCGCTGCTAAATGTGTTCAAATACGGAACTTTGTCCTTTCAATATATCTCGCATCGTGTTTTGCGTTGGACACTTGCTCCACTGGCACTTCTATTCCTTATTCCTACCGGTTTCATACTGGCATGGAATGAAGGAATTAACGGATTCGGGATTTTCAGCACCTTATTCTGGCTTCAGATGTTGTTTTACTTCTCAGCTTTGCTCGGCTGGTACCTCGAAAACCGAAACATCCGTGTAAAACTGTTGTTCGTTCCTTACTACTTTTTCATCATGAATCTTTCTGTTTTTCTGGGATTTAAAAGGTATATAAAAGGATCACAATCCGTTAACTGGGAGAGAGCCAAAAGAAGTAACTGAATCTTATTGTTTCAACACTAATTATGATACGAATATTCGCCATTTTTATAGTTCTTACATGCACCTACTTCATGAGCAAGGACGCCTGGAGCCAGCAACATGTATTTAAGGTGGATACAACTGTTACAATTGTTGATGCAAATGTATCACCATACAACATGATACAGCCAGGCGATACTTTATTATTTACTAGTGGGCAGCGAAGCTTATTGCGTATAAAAAATTTTACCGGTGAAAAAGATAATCCGGTCATTTTTATGAATGACCATGGCCAGGTTATTTTTGATACCGATCACTATTACGGCATTTCGATTTTAAATTGCCGCTTTTTCAGGCTTACAGGAACGGGTGATGCCAATCATTTTTATGGTTTCCGAATAAGTAAGGTCGCTAATGGTGCTGGAATTGGTATTGGGGGCATGAGCTCCGATTATGAAATTGATCATGTAAGCATCGAAAATTGCAAGTCAGCCGGTATTTTTGCTAAAACCGATCCTGATTGCAATTTTACGTCAACGCGCGAAAAATTTACCCAATATAATACCCTTATACACGACAATTATATCGGACATGTTGGTACTGAGGGTTTATATATAGGGAGCACGCAATATTTCGGACAAACCTTAAATTGTAACGGAGTCGATACACTTTTAATGCCATCGTTGCTTGATGGAGTAAAGGTATATAAGAATATTATTGAATATTCAGGCTGGGATGGTATCCAGGTAAGTTCAGCTTCAACCAACTGCCAGGTTTTCGATAACATTGTATTGTTTGACAGCCAGAAAGAATATTATGGTCAAATGTCGGGAATCATACTCGGGGGCGGCTCCAAATGCGATTGTAACAATAATTTTATCAGCCAGGGAAAAGGACAAGGTATCCAGGTTTTTGGACTTGCAGGTGAAAGGATATTTAATAATATAATAATTGATGCCGGCAAATATTTCTTCCCAACAGATACAACAAGAAGAGTTTATGGAATTTTTGTTTCAGATATTTCGGCAGAAGCAGACTCCGCATTTACTATTGCTTTTAATACAATTTTAAATCCGAAAACTGATGGAATCCGTTTTATGAGTACAGTTACCAAAAACAACCTTATTGCTTCCAACGCAATTATAAATCCCGGAGCTTATGATTTTTATGAAAACGGGAACACCAGTTTTACAGGTAACGACGCCTATATTATGCTCCCCGACCCTGCTTCGGATGTGTTGATAAAAAACAATTACCTGGCACGGAACAGCGATAGTGCGAAATTTGCTGCGGATGGATATAGTTTGCTGCAAGGTTCCCCATTAATAAATGCAGCATGGGCTGAGAGCCTGAACATAACTTTCGATTATTTCCATACCTACCGTCCATATGGGGCTGCGGCGGATATTGGTGCGGTTGAGTATGACCCTTCTGTTGCAGGAACATCCTCACAATTAATAAGTAAACCAATTCTTTTCCCTAATCCGGTTAAAACCTGGCTCACTATAAATTACAAGGTTGAAAAACCTTCGGAAATAATTGCAGGGATATACTCCCTTAGTGGTACATTGGTAATTCAAAGGAATGAGCATTCAAAACCATGCGAAATACAAACCATAAGCATAAATGTTACTAACCTGCCAGCGGGCATTTACATTTATTCATTAAAGTCGGCTAACAGCAGCATAAGTGGTAAATTTATCAAAAGTGATTGATCGGCTCACGCGTGATTTATTTCTGAAACCAAAGCGCATCCATATATCTTTCATACTTTAGCACTAACCATCCATCGAAAGCACAAATTCATCAAATAACAACAATCAGTAACTGTCACAGGTATGAAAATACAACTCGATAAAAAAGGGAGCCTTCTAAATCTGGAGGAAATGCTCCATGTGGCAGAAGCTGATAATTCGGTACAGGCAATAATGGTATTGGCCTGTGAAGCCAATAATTTTACACCCGACAACTCGGATAACCTTTTCAAAAATGTGAAGAAACCAATATTTGGGGGCATTTTTCCTCAAATACTTCATAATACCGAAAACTTACTTCAAGGCACTATTGTCGCCGGTATTACGCATAAGGTAAATACCTTTATCGTTGAAAACATAAGCGATCCGCATGTGAACCCCGATAAATTAATGGAAGAGGCATTTAAGGAACTGCCCGCCGTGGATAAAACCATATTTCTATTTATCGATGGCTTAAGCCGGACTATTGCCAGTTTACTCGACAGCACCTTCAATCATCTTGGATTGCTTTCAAACTACATAGGAGGCGGCGCCGGTTCGCTTACTTTTGAGCCGATGCCATGTATTATTACCAGCAAAGGCCTGTTACAGGATGCCGCCATTTTTGCATTTGCCGATATGGGCAGCGGGATAGGTGTTGCGCATGGATGGCATCCGGTTTCGAAACCATTAAAAATTACATCATCAAAGTTCAACACAATACTTTCGCTCGACTGGAAACCTGCTTTCGAAGTGTACCGCGGCTTAATTGCAGATGTTTTGCACAAGGACGTTCATGAAATTACATTTAAAGAATATGCACGAAGCTATCCGCTTGGTATTGTTAAAGTTGCTGACGAGTTGTTAGTCCGCGATCCGGTAAGCAGCATCAACAATTCATTGTTATGCCTTGGCGAGCTGCCGCAGAATTCATTTGTTTACGTGCTCAGTGGCGATGCAGGTTCGTTGCTGGACGGAGCACGGAAATCGCGGAATATAGCCGAAAATGTATTCTATTCGCGCATTGATACTAAGAGGGAAAGCAAACCACTCACTTTTTTCATTGATTGTATAACCCGGGTACAATTTCTGGGAAGTCATTTTAAAGAAGAACTCGAAATTGCTTCGGGAGGAAATAAACTTATAGGTGCACTTTCGTTAGGCGAAATTGCCAATTCAGGCCACGACTACCTTGAGTTTTACACCAAAACTTCGGTAATCGCTCTATTGGAGGATTAATTATGGAAAATCAAATATGGAACCAGGTATTGTTGGAACTTTCACTGTCAATAGGCGGCGAACTCGACCTTGAAACAACAATTAAAAAGGCGGCATCAGCTTTCTTAAAGAAACTTGGCTGTACCATTGTAAGCGTTTCACAAAACAATACTTCCGGATCATCAGGTATTTTTACTCTGCCGTATTATGCTGGCAAAGACCCTGCACATCTGCAGCTTATCGACGAACTGAGCTTACACCTTGCTGATGCTCCTGAAACAGAAACTTTACTTTCGGTAAAAAATGGTACTTATTATTATGGTATTCGTTTGAGTGGTTTCGGATTGCTTATTATCGGCAGGGCTTTCCCGTTCGAAAACCAACATTTGAAAGAGCTGATTCCTGTCATTGAATTATTCGCCAAATCGTGCACAGCCTCGCTGGAAGTAATGAAACGCATAGAGGCTGAAAAAAAACTGATCAGCGAGCAAACTCTGCTTCGTACCATTGTAAACAACATTCCTGACCCTATTTATTTTAAAGATCTGCAAGGGCGTAAAACCATGCTCAATTATGCTGAAGCTCATTTGCTTGGTGCTGATACTATTGAAATGGTTATTGGAAAAACTGATGCTGCATTTTATTCGAACGATATTTTTAACAATACAACCGCTGAAGACCAAGGAATTATAAATACCAAAATGCCAATTCTGAACCGTGAAGCTTGTTTGATAACACCTTCGGGCGAAAAAAAATGGCTGATTGGAAATAAAATCCCTCAACTTGATGCTGAAGGAAATGTAACAGGAATTGTTGGAATAAGTCATGATATCACACAAAGAAAAATAGCAGAAGAAGCCCTTCGCGAAACAGCGGTTAAATACGAATCGATATTCAACTCATTCCTCGATCTGTACTACCGCTCCGATATAAATGGACTAATTATTGAACTTTCGCCTTCGGTTTACAAACTTTTAGGCCATAAGCCCGAAGAGCTCATTGGCAAAAGCGTTGAAATAGTTTATTCTGATATTGAAAGCCGGGATAAAATGATCCTTTTATTGATTCAGAATGGCAGAGTGAATGATTTCGAAAATGTTTTACGCCACAAAAACGGAACTCTTATTCCAGTATCTATCACAAGTCATCTCATTAAAGGAAAAGAAGGAGAACCCCTTTTTATTGAAGGTACTATCAGGGATATTACCGAACGTAAGCAAATAGAAAAAGTTATCCGCGAAAGCGAAGAGCGCTGGCAATTCGCTCTTGAAGGGTCGGGCGACGGGGTGTGGGACTGGGATGTCCTTTTGCAGGAGGTTTTCTATTCGAAACAATGGAAGGAAATGCTCGGATATCAGGAACACGAAATAGGAAACAAGATTGATGAATGGGAAAACCGTATCCACCCCGAGGATAAGAAAAATGTTGTACTTGATCTGCATAGCCATTTCAACAGTAAAAGCCCGGTATTTATTAATGAACATCGCGTACTTTGTAAAAATGGCGAGTATAAATGGATCCTTAGCAGGGGAAAAGTAATAAGCCAATCCGAAGAAAACGATTCATTCCGTGTATTAGGCACATTTTCTGATATTTCGAAACGAAAACTGTCGGAAGAAAAACTGAATAAAATAATCAGTCTGCAAACACTCCTGAGTCACCTGGCAACAGAATTTATCAATATCCCTCTCGAAAACAGCGACGACGCAATTAACCGGTTACTGGCACTTATTGGTGAAAAACTTGAAGTGGACAGGGTGTATATTTTCTCTTACAATTTTGAAACCGGCACCGTGTCGAACACTTTTGAATGGTGTAACCAAGGAATTAGCAGCGAAATAGTTAATCTGCAGAATATACCAAATGAATTTTCCAGCGAATGGGTTTCAACACATTTAAAGGGTGATACGTATACTGTTCGGGATGTTAGCTCTTTACCCGCTGAAAGCCCGCTGCGTATGTTGCTCGAACCCCAATCGATCAAAACACTGGTAACCATCCCCATGATACTAAAAGGCGAATGTCTGGGATTTGTTGGCTTCGACTCCGTTGAAAGCATCCGCGAATGGAATACTGACGAAATAATGTTCCTGCATGTGCTTGCCGATTTGCTAAGCAATGTTACCGACCGCAAACGCAAGGAAGAAGCACTCCGTAACCGCGAAGCCTATCTGAAAGCCATTTTTAACAATGTACCTTACCAGATGTGGCTAAAAGATACTGATGGTAAATTTTTCGACATCAATAAGACTTTTGACGATGCATTTATTATTAGCGACGACACTACTGTTATCGGGAAAACTGTTTATTCTATATGGCCAACGGAAATGGCTGAACATTTCGACAAACAGGATAAAGATGTGATGATGACCCTGAAACAAAAAACTGTAGAAGAAAATATTTTGCAGAA
>JBBSDC010000027.1:0-36686 GCA_038249705.1 Bacteroidales bacterium
AAGGGTGAAATAGTTGAAAAAGATGCGGCCAGAATATTTACTATCGAATTGGCAAATGAACTTAAAAAGCCTGTTGAAAAACAAATACTGCCTGTGTACATTGCTGCATTGGATGGTGGTGATTCAGCGTTTATCGTCCCAGTGCGTGGTAAAGGTCTCTGGGGCCCTGTATGGGGTTACGTTTCATTCAAATCGGACTTTAATACGGTTTTTGGCGTTACATTCGATCATAAAGGTGAAACCCCGGGTCTGGGTGCCGAAATAAACCAGGATTGGTTTATGAAACCTTTCATTGGAAAACAGATATTTAATGAAGCAGGGAAACTTGTATCAATTTCAATTGTTAAAGGTGGGGCAAAACCTGGTGATATTCATGGTGTTGATGCAATTTCCGGTGGTACTATAACAAGTGTTGGTGTTGAAAAAATGTTGCTTGATAACCTCACAAATTATGAAGCTTACTTTAAAATAAAGATGACAAAATGAGCGAACTGAAGATAGAAAAAGAAAAGGAACCTATGTTCTCGGCTAAAATTCTTAAGTTAATTAAGAATCCCTTTAATCTCGAGAATCCTGTAACTGTACAGGTATTGGGAATTTGTTCAGCGTTGGCAATTACAGTACAAATGAAACCTGCCGTTGTAATGGCACTTTCAGTTACGATTGTTACTGCTTTTGCAAGTTTGATCATCTCCTCCTTGCGAAATACAATCCCATCACGCATTCGTATTATTGTACAACTTGCTGTGGTTGCCGCATTGGTTATCATTGTTGATCAGGTTTTGAAAGCATTCATTTATGATGTGAGCAAACAACTTTCAGTATTTGTTGGGCTTATTATTACTAACTGCATCGTGATGGGACGCCTCGAAGCCTATGCAATGGCTAATAAACCCTGGCCATCTTTTGTTGATGGAATAGGAAATGGACTGGGATATGGACTGATTCTGATCATAGTTGCATTCTTCCGTGAATTTTTAGGATCGGGAAAATTCTATGGAATTTCTGTTATCCCAAAAGCTTTTTACGAATGGGGATATATGGATAACGGATTAATGATTCTGCCCCCGATGGCTCTTATTACCATTGGAGTCATTATATGGGTGCAACGAAGCCGCACTAAAGAATTACAGGAGAAATAGGGATTGGGGGTTAGGTTTTTGGGATTAGGGATGACCACCATTTACGATTAACCATTTACGATTAACGCAGAAAAACATATGGAAAATTTATTTAACCTCTTTGTTCGTAGCATCTTCATTGATAATATGATTTTTGCATATTTTCTTGGGATGTGTTCGTACCTCGCAGTTTCCAAAACTGTTAAAACTTCAGTAGGATTGGGAGCAGCCGTAATTTTTGTGCTTATGGTCACGGCACCAGTTAACTGGCTCATCGACCATTACCTTCTCAGAGCCGGTGCAATGGCATGGATTAGTCCTGAACTGGCCGATCTTGATCTTAGTTACCTCAGCTTTATAATTTTTATCGCTGTTATTGCAGCAATTGTTCAACTGGTAGAAATGGTTGTTGAAAAATTTTCACCTTCGCTTTACAATGCATTAGGGATCTTTCTTCCTCTTATAGCGGTAAACTGTGCTATACTTGGAGTAGCTCTTTTTGTGCAGGAACGGGATTACACTGCCATTAGCGAAGTAACTGTTTATGCTTTTGGCTCCGGGGTAGGATGGTTTCTTGCTATTGCAACCCTGGCTGCCATCCGCGAAAAAATTACATACTCAAATATTCCTAAACCTTTGCGCGGCTTGGGTATAACTTTTATTCTGACCGGACTTATGGCAATTGCCTTCATGAGTTTTATGGGAATTAAAATCTAAAGAATTTTACTTGTTATGATAACACCTACCTTTTTATTCCTTGGTACCCTTTCAGGCCCACTGATTGTAGGAACCCTTATATTCCTGCTGGTTACCATTGCACTTGTTGTTATGTTGCTGGTAGCTAAAGCAAAATTAGCTCCTTCAGGACCTGTTACTATCAATATTAATGGAGAAAAAGAATTGGCTGCCAATGGTGGTTCCACTTTGCTTTCGACCTTATCCGATGCAAAACTTTTTCTCCCTTCAGCCTGTGGCGGCGGTGGTACTTGCGGAATGTGCAAATGCCAGGTTCACTCTGGTGGAGGATCAATTTTACCTACCGAAGTCGGCTTTTTTACCCGCAAACAAATTCAGGATGACTGGCGGTTAGGATGCCAGGTGAAAGTTCGCGAAAACATGACCATTGAAATCCCAAAAGAAGTTTTCGGTATCAAAAAATGGGAATGCGAAGTTGTTTCAAACGATAACGTTGCAACATTTATTAAAGAATTTGTTGTTAAACTTCCCGAAGGTGAAGTACTCGATTTTACAAGTGGAGGCTATATCCAGATTGATGTCCCCAAAATTGATGTTGACTTCCGCACTCTGGATGTTGAAACTGAGTATCGCGAAGATTGGGACAAACTGAAAATGTGGGATCTGAAAATGAAGAATCCTGAACCTCTATACCGTGCTTATTCCATGGCCAACCACCCAGCAGAAGGAAATATCGTTAAACTAAATATCCGTATTGCAACTCCACCTTGGGATCGTGCAAAAGGACAGTTTATGAATGTCAATCCAGGTATTTGTTCGTCGTACATTTTCTCACGCAAACCAGGCGATAAAGTGATGGTTAGTGGTCCTTACGGCGAATTCCATATCAAGAATACCAAACGCGAAATGATGTTTATCGGTGGTGGTGCTGGAATGGCTCCCTTACGCTCGATGATTTTCGATCAGTTCCTTACCCAACATACCGATCGTAAAGCCAGTTATTGGTATGGTGCACGTTCTCTACGCGAAGTATTTTATGAAGATGAATTGAGGGAAATCGAACAAAGAAATCCTAACTTCAAATTCAACCTCGCCCTCAGTGAACCTATGCCCGAAGATAACTGGTCAGGTTATACCGGTTTTATTCACCAGGTGGCACTCGATAATTACCTTAGCAAACATCCTGAACCAGAAGATATTGAGTATTATCTGTGCGGACCTCCAATGATGAATACGGCAGTTCTTAAAATGCTTGATCAGCTTGGTGTTCCACCCGAAAATATAGCCCTCGACGATTTTGGAGGTTAAAAAGACTAAACCGGCATAATCGCCGGTTTTTTTATTATTTTCGCCTTCTAAATCTGGCTTTTACCTTCATTTTACTTCATTTCACATTTTTATAAAAGTGTATATGCATCGGTTTGTTTTTTTTACTGCAATCATCAGTATGATTTTACTCGTTTCCTGCAAAGAGCAGGAACAATCTGTACTCGTTAAATTTGGCGGTGAAACACAGGGAACTTATTATGCCATAACTTATTACGCTGCTGACAGCGTAAGCCTTCAATCGTCAGTTGATTCGTTGCTTCACCGTTTCGATTCCACAGCTTCTACCTACAAGCCCAATTCCATAATTTCGCGGTTTAATAACAATGATACCGCTAATGTGGCTGACGAAATGTTCACTATCATCTTCCGTAAGGCGATGGAGGTTTCCGAAATCACGAATGGAGCTTTTGATATCACAGTCGGACCACTTGTAAAAGCCTGGGGATTTGGTTTATCAAACCGTATGAAAATGAACCAGCATATAGTTGATAGTATTCTGCCTTTTGTCGGATATAAAAAAGTGCGCCTCGAAAATGGAAAACTCTTTAAAGAAGATCCTCGAATCCGTATCGACTATAATGCTATCGCTCAGGGATATGCAGTAGATGTTGTAGCTGATTTTATTCAGTCGAAAGGGATTGAATCATTTCTGATCGATATTGGTGGAGAAGTTATAGGCAGCGGAACAAAACCAGGAGGTGAGAAATGGAACGTCGCCATCGAAATGCCTACCCTTAATGCTGACGATGACCGAACTATTCAGGCTGTAATTTCGCTACAGGATTTGGCTATTTCTACCTCCGGAAGCTATCGTAAATTTTATGAAGAGGACGGAATCCGCTATTCTCACACAATTGATCCGTTAAATGGATATCCTGTTAAACATTCGCTGCTCAGTGTTTCAGTATTGTCCGGAGATTGTATGACTTCCGATGCTTATGCTACAGCTCTTATGGTTATGGGATTAGAAAAAGGAAAAGAATTTCTTGCTCATCACCCCGGGATAGAAGCTTATTTGATTTATTCAACACCTGATGGAAGTATGAAAACCTACTTTACCAAAGGATTTGATAAACTTTTACAAAAATAATTCACTGTATTTGACAACTTCTGCTTACATAACCCAATAATTTTATAGTCATGAAGAATCTTCTGCTTTTTGTTCTTTTAATGATCATTGTCACAGTTCATGCACAAAACAGAGCATTGAACCTGATCCCTCAACCTGTTGAATTACAGTTGGGTAAAGGTTCTTTTTCTCTTTCTAAATCGACGCTAATCGGATATAATAAATCCGAAAGTCGCGAAATAGCTGATATGCTGGGTAAGAAATTAAATGTTGCTACTGGTTTCAAATTAAAAGCAACACCGGGAAATAAAGGTGAAATACAGTTAAACCTGAATTCAACTCCCGATTCGCAAACAGGAAATGAAGGATATACACTCGTTTCAACTTCTAAAGGAATATTGATAAGTGCAAATAAACCGGCAGGATTGTTTTATGGTATGCAAACATTGCTGCAACTCTTACCGGTTGAAATTGAAAGCAAGGACATTGTAAACCAAAAATGGACTGTCCCTGCTGTAAATATAAAGGATTACCCCCGATTTTCATGGCGAGGATTAATGCTTGATGTAAGCCGTCATTTCTTCACCAAAGAAGAAGTAAAACAGTATATTGATGAAATGGCAAGGTTCAAATTCAATACGTTTCACTGGCATCTTACGGATGATGAAGGCTGGAGGATTGAAATAAAATCCTTGCCAAAACTCACTGAAGTAGGCGCTTTCAGGGTTCTTCGGGATGGACATTTTGGTGATCGTGATTTTCCAAGGCCAGGAGAAGCTGCTACCGATGGCGGTTTTTACACTCAGACCGATATCAAAGAAATTGTTGCATATGCAAAAGCCAGAAACATAACCATTGTTCCGGAGATAGACGTTCCTGGGCACAGCATGGCAGCTATTGCGGCGTATCCTGAGCTGAGTTGCAAAAAAGATACAAATACAAGGGTTAGCCCGGGTAGTAAATTCTCAGAATGGTATGGAAACGGAACTTTTAAAATGAATGTTGAAAATGCATTGAATCCTTCTGATGAAAATGTGTATGTGTTTCTGGATAAAGTGTTTACTGAAGTAGCGGCATTGTTTCCCGGACAATATATTCATGTAGGGGGTGACGAATGCTATAAAGGGTTCTGGAAAGAAGATGAAAGCTGCCAGAAACTGATGAAAGAACTTAGGATCAGGCATGTGGAAGACCTACAGGGATATTTTATGAGCAGGGTAGAAGCCATACTGAAGAAAAACGGTAAAAAGCTTATCGGATGGGACGAAATTCTGGAAGGCGGTATTGCTCCTGAAGCCACAGTTATGAGCTGGCGTGGAATAAGTGGTGGTATAGAAGCTGCTCAAATGGGGCATGATGTGGTTATGTCGCCAACCACTTTTGCATACCTCGATTATACTCAGGGTGAACGAACGGTTGATCCGCCGATATATGCCAGCCTTCGTTTAAAGAAATGCTATAGTTTCGAGCCGGTTCCTGGTGGAGTTGATGCAAAATACATTTTGGGCGGACAAGGCAACTTATGGACCGAACAGATTCCAACCCTTCGTTATGCTTTTTACATGACTTATCCGCGTGCCTGGGCATTATCAGAAGTATATTGGTCGCCGAAGGAATCCAAAAACTGGGATAACTTTATTCAGCGCGTCGAAAATCAGTTCGATCGTTCGGATGTAGCAGAAACAAATTACTCAAAAGCTATCTACGACCCAATTATTACCATATCGCGGCGCAATGGTAAACTCTTATTGACTATGGAATCCGAAGCGCCAAATCTAGATATTTTTTACACCATTAATGATGCCATGCCCGACAAGTTTACCGCTCATTACACTCAGCCCGCCGAGCTTCCTGAAGGCCCCATTACACTCCGTGTTGTATCATACCGCGATGGAAAACCCATCGGCCACCTTATCACCTTAAAGAGAGATGAGTTGGAGAGAAGAGCCGGAAGGTAGTTGGTTGACTCTGATTAACAACCCAAGGCTGCACCTTGCGTTGAACATATTATGCCCTTTCAGGGCTTATAGCCTAAGAGCCCTGAAGGGCGTAATACCCCAACGGTGGGCGAAGCCCATCGTTGAAACCCCAACGGTGGGCGAAGCCCATCGTTGAAACCCCAACGGTGGGCGAAGCCCATCGTTGAAACTAAAGTACGCAAACTACTATCATAAGCCCTGAAAGGGCGTAATACCCCAAAGATGGGCGAAGCCCGTCTTAACCAAAGATGGGCGAAGCCCGTCTTAACCAAAGATGGGCGAAGCCCGTCTTAACCAAAGATGGGCGAAGCCCGTCTTAACCAAAGCACACCGACTACCGCTCCTAGCCCTGAAAGGGCGTAATATACCAAAGATGGGCGAAGCCCGTCGGACTACGAAGCCCGTCTTACTACAAGCCCGTCTTACCACTAAACGATATTAACTAAAACGCCATAAGTTATGGGACAATCTCTGGTTAAAAACTTCCTTCACATAGTCTTCAGTACCAAATACCGTGCTCCTATAATTCATCCTCCTTATGAAACAGAACTACATGCCTATCTCGGAGGAGTATGTAATAGTCTTGAATGCCACACATTAAAAGTCGGAGGTTACACTGATCATGTGCATATACTTTGTATGCTTTCAAAAAAGATCGCATTAATGAAACTTCTGGAAGAAGTAAAATCACATTCATCAAAATGGATGAAAACCAAAGATATGTCCCTGAGTAATTTTTACTGGCAGGATGGATATGGTGCATTTTCTGTTAATCCGGCACAAGTCGATAGGGTGATAGCATATATCGCGAATCAACATGAACATCATCAGAAAAAGGATTTCCAGAATGAGTACAGGGCTTATTTGAAAAAGCATAATGTTGAATATGATGAGCGCTACGTCTGGGATTAGTTTATCCCGCATTTATAAAACCTATAAACAAACCCAAATGATCATATTAGATAAGCCTTACATCTCCGAATTTCTGCTCGATACACTTGAAAGAAATTCTATTCCTGTAATTCATAACCATGTTGTTTCTGATTATGTTCAGGGAAGAAATCTAAACCTGCTTTCTGAAGAGGATGCAATTCAACGTTTTAATGGCTTTGGCAATCCTTTGCTTTATACCAATTCCGAGAATTCAATTAGTTGGATTGAGAATAATTTGCAAAACACAAGCCTGCCTGGGAAAATTCAATTATTCAAAAACAAAGTCCTTTTTCGCGATTTAATCAGCGATTTATTTCCAGGATATTTTTATAAAGGAATATCAGTTGATGACCTTGAGCGTATTGATGTATCAGGTTTTCCACTTCCTTTTATTGTAAAGCCAGCTGTTGGGTTTTTTAGCCTTGGTGTTTACAAAGTGGAAAAGTCGGAGGAATGGAATGAAACGGTAAAATCGATCTTAAAGGAAATTGATCTTATCAAAGATCTTTACCCGCCTGAAGTATTGCATACCGGTGAATTTATTATTGAAGAATGCATTGAAGGCGATGAATTTGCCATTGATTGCTATTTCAACAATGAGGGCAATCCTGTGGTACTCAATATCATGAAGCATATCTTTTCGTCGGGTAAAGATGTGAACGACCGGGTTTATATTACTTCGAAAGATATTATTGAGAGCTATTTGCATTCCATAACGGAATTCCTGCATGAAATAGGATTACGTGCGGGTTTACAAAATTTCCCGGCACATGTAGAAGTGCGTATCGATGAAAATGGCATTGTTGCCCCTATTGAAGTAAATCCTTTGCGTTTTGGCGGATGGTGTTCCACTCCCGACCTGGCCTGGTATGCTTTTGGAATAAATATTTATGAATATTTGTTTCAGCAGAGAACTCCTGACTGGAATACCATTTTAACAGGTAAAGAGAGCCTAGTTTTCAGCAATATAGTTTTAAATAACAGCACAGGTACCGAAGGGAAAAATATCCGTTCGTTCAACTACGATAAACTACTTTCGGATTTTGAAAAACCTCTCGAACTTCGTAAGGCTGACTTTAAAAAGTTCCCGATTTTTGGTTTTCTTTTCTGTGAAACCAGGATGGAGAATATGGATGAACTGCATCGGATTCTGATGTCGGATTTAAAAGAATATGTGGAATAATTAAAACAGTATGAGTTATCGATTGGTTGTTTTTAATCACATTCCTCAATCACCGTTTTCCTGTTTTTAATTTTCTCATCACGAACTGTCCTGAGTAATTCTCTGATTTTAGTTCGTTTTACAGCCACATACGAAAAGAAGTCTTTTACTTCAATTAGTCCGATCTCTTCCTTTTTTAGGTTACCTTTTTGAATTAAAAATCCGACAATATCTATTTTGTTGAGCTTATCCTTTTTGCCTTTGCCAATATACAGCGTTCCCCACATAGGTTTTGGCGGCAATACTCTTTCATCATTTAACGCAATCGTTTTGAGTTCATCTTTGATGTAGGAGGGAACGGATTCGCCCTCACTCAGTATCAGATACGAATCCCCTTCGGCATGCATACGCGCCGTACGGCCGTTTCGGTGGATATAGCCTTCTTCGTTGGGTGGAAGGTGGTAATGAATGATGTGTTTTACGTCCGGAATATCAAGTCCCCGCGAAGCCAGATCGGTACAAACCAGTATATTGCAGCTTCCATTTCTGAATTTGCCCAATACACGTTCCCTTATATGTTGTTCCAATCCTCCATGGAAATACTCATTCACAACTAAACTGTCAGTAAGTGAATCACTAACCCGTTTGGCAGCATCGCGGTGATTGCAGAACACCAGTGTCGATTCACCACCAAGGTGGCATAGCAATTGGAATAAGGTTGAGAGTTTGTCTTTATGATCTGATTTGACAATATTACAGCGAAGTCCTTCCGGAGCAGCGTTATCAATCAGGTAATCAATTATATATGGTTCAGTTATTCCCGTAAAATCAGGAATTTCGAGCGCCTTGGTAGCTGAAGTCAATATTCGTTTATTAACCGCCAACAAAGTTTTGATTATAGCCGACATTTCCTGCTGAAAACCCAATTCCAGTGATTTATCAAACTCATCAAGTATGAGTGTATGAATATTTTCGGTGCTGAAATTCTGCCGCGAAATATGATCGAGTACTCTGCCAGGTGTGCCGATAAGCATGGCAGGAGGTTCAACCAGATTGTTCTTTTCAATGCTCATTTTATGCCCGCCATAGCAACAACTTACTTTGAAGCCAGTGTTCATTGATTTAAATACTTGCTCTATTTGAATAGCTAATTCGCGCGAAGGAGTCAAAGCAAGAACCTGAACATTGTTGCTACCTTTTTCCAGACTTTTAAGAACAGGTAAAAGAAAAGCCAGGGTTTTTCCTGAACCGGTTGGCGAAAGAAGTATAATGTCTTTGTTTTTGCTTATGGCTTCAACCGCTTCCACTTGCATGGGGTTGAGGGCTTCGATTTTAAGTGCCTGAAGGATTTTATTTACCAATCTTTAATTTTTAAGAGAACTGTGCGAAGGTACGACAAAACCAACTGTGAATGCCGAAATGCAACAGTTAGTGCTAAATACCACCTTCTGTTTATTAGATGTGCAATTAATCATTTTCCAAATTTCTTTTGTAATAAAACTAGGTTTATAGATTCCCTGTTAAAGTATTTGCTTTTTGTTTCTTACAAAAAAAAAGCTACCGTTTTCGGGTAGCTCTTTATTTTAATTATTAAATGTACATTTAACATTTAATCATTATCACAGGATGTGCTTTCAACTCCGCCACAGCTGCAACCAAGTTGTTGTCCGGTTTGAGGATCAACACTACTGCACGATTTTTTGAATTGAGCATCTTTAATAAAAAACATCTTAATAGCAATTCCTGCGAAAGAAATTCCAATCAAAACTATAGCTACTATGATTAATTTGAGCATTGGTAAAAGTTAATTTTCTGGTTAAATCATTACTTTCAATCTATTATAAATTGCAATGTGCTATGCATTTTATGAATCAAAAGCTAAAGAAGATTCATCTGATTATCATCATTTGTTGTTTTTGGTTTTCGACCGCGCGTTTTTTTATCGCTCTGAATCTGAATGTTTTTGTATTGTTTGTATTTCAAACCAATGTAACCTAATTTAAAAAATACATAGGAATTGGTTTTGTCAAGTTTCAGATTTGAAAGGATATTTTTATCGGTGGTCTTCCTGAACTTATTAACATAAACAGCTATCTCCGAAATATGTTTAGGGTCAGGCGAGGAATCAAGAAATTCTTTAACAAGTTCCTTTATGGTTCCTGTTTTAACTGTATTCCATGATTTAAGGGCGTAGGTACTCGTTTTGCCAATTGCTGCTACTTCATCAATACTTAATATTGACGAACGCAGTGATTCGATATTTGGAGGAATACGCTTTGAGCGGGCTTTCAACTCTTTACAAATCTCGGTAAGTTTCATTGGCCTGCCTACTGATGTCAGAATACTGATAATGTGTTCAGAGAGTTTTACCAACGAATTACGTTTGAATAATAAATTGGTTTTATCGTATCCCAGACCAAACTCTTCAGTGGCAATTCGTTTGCATATTTGTTTTAACCTGTCGTTGACTATTTGTCCGGGTAAAACAAATTGGTTAAGGTATTGCATAATGTCAATCGCCTGATCATTGGTCATGCGTATCGAAATCCGTTCTTCGATGTCACTGATAAAAGCATCGAAATTGAATACTTCTTTATATTTCCGGCTAACAAGGTAGTAATGTTGATATGAGTTATCAAGGCTTTGGGTGGAAATAAAATATCGTTGAAAAACACCTCCAAAAACCAGGGATATAAGTTTTCCTGTATAGCTAAGATGTTCTTTTTTGTTAATATGATCAACCAGTTCCTGATTAATAACGATAATTTCTTTTTTCAGATCCAAGTTATAATCAAAGTGTTTGTCGATATTTACAAATCGCTGAGCAATTTTTCTTATCGCTGCATAAACCTTATCCGGAACTTTCTGAGAAATTTGCCTTACACGTTCTCGTGTTATGCTGTAATGGTCGCCGATAGCTTGAAGGGTGCGTTTCTGCGATGTCTCCAGAAATCCGTAATTGTTATTAAAGATGTATTGTTCGCGTTCGTTCAGTATATATTTGATCATGGTTTGAACATATGCAAACAGCGGAAAATCCTTCGAAATAAATGCATCTTTAAATACTTCGGTTACATCTGAAGGAACTTTGAAATTCACATAACAGAATAGTTTAAAATCTTCAAACCCGAGCAAAGGCTCATTCATCCTCAAATTTTCGAGAGTAAGCCCTGAAATATTCAGGTACTTTTTCGACAGGCTGATAAGCTCCATGTCGGTTTTGAGTCCGCAATTTCTGATTTCCCTGAAGGTGTTTCTCTCCAGATAATAATAGAGGATTTTGAATAATGTATCCAGGGAACCTTCAATACAAACATTTTTGGTTCTCTCTGAAAGGTTTTCCATCCTTTTCAATTCCTCTATATGATAATTGATAAGTTTTGATAAAGGGGCCATGGTATTTTATTTGATTAACATTGACCTACAAATTTAAGCAAAAAATTATTGAATTTTACATAGAAGTGCTAAAAAATCAAAAATTATTTTTATGAAGCTGTTTGCAAATTTCATAACATATAATTCCATTGGCAATTGATGCATTAAGTGATTCGGCCTTATTTTCGCTCACGGAAAACGAAATCCGGGGTATGTGAAGCGGTTCATTTACATAAGGAATAAGTTGCTGTGAGATGCCATGCGACTCGCTTCCGATTAAAATAATTCCGGGGCGGGTAAATGTTTTTTGGGTAATATCAGGGCCTTCTAACAATGCTCCGAAAACAGGAATATCTTTTGCCGTATTTTCGAAATATGTTTGCAGATTGGTATAAACAATACTCACACGGGCAAATGAACCCATAGTAGCCTGAACTACTTTCGGGTTGAATGCATCTACCGAATCATTCGAACAGATTATTGTCCGTATCCCGAACCAGTCGGCTGTGCGTAAAATTGTTCCCATATTCCCGGGATCGCGTATGCCATCCAGCACCAGTGTCATTCCAGAGATTTCATTTGCTGAAAGAAGGTCAGTTTCCGGTATCTCAGCAATGGCAAGAACCTGGTTTGGTGTAACCAGATCGCTCACTCTTTTGAGTTCGCCCTCCGTAATTTCCTGCCATTCAATATTTTTTTGATTGAGATCTATGCTGTTTTTGTGAAGCCATTCGCTTAAAGCAAATAGTTTTACAGGTTTAAGCGAACTTTTTAGTAACTCGCTTACTCCTTTTTCTCCTTCAACAATAAAAACATTATGAAGCTGACGATATTTCTTGATCTTCAGCGAATTGATGTATTTTACTTGGTTGTGTGTAAGCATATATTTCGTCTTTTGGCGGGCAAAAAAAAATCCCGGGTTTAACCGGGATTAAATTAGCAAAAATAGTATTGCTGTAAGTTGTATTACTCAGCTATTACATCAAAATTGATGGTTACCACCAATTCTTTATGTAAACGGATGTTTGCAGTGTAGCTACCTGTTTCTTTGATTGATTCGCCATCAACATGAATCTTCTTGCGATCGATATCAATTTTGAACTGATCGCGAAGTGCATCAGCAATCTGTATAGCATTAACTGATCCGTAAATTTTTCCGGTTTCAGCAGCTTTAGCACCGATTTTAACAGTGATGTTTTCGAGCGATTTAGCTACTAATTCAGCTTCTTTACGGGTTTTCTGTGCTTTGAATGATTTCTGACGGAGGTCCTCGGCATTAATCTTCTTGTTTGATTCGGTTGCCATTACAGCATGACCCTGTGGAATAAGAAAGTTACGGGCAAAGCCGTTTTTAACAGTTACCACATCGTGTGCGTAACCTAAATCGGTTACATCTTTTTTAAGAATAATTTCCATTTCTGCCTCCTGTTATTTTAATAAGTCTGCAACATAGGGTAATAACGACAAATGACGTGCGCGTTTAACCGCCTGGGCTACCTTGCGCTGGTATTTGGTACTGGTACCTGTTAACCGGCGTGGTAAAATTTTACCTTGCTCATTGATAAATTTGAGCAAAAAATCTGCATCCTTAAAATCAATGTATTTTATACCGCTTTTTTTGAACCGGCAGTATTTTTTCTTTTTGACATCAACCGTTATGGGAGTCAAATATTTAATATCCGAATTTCCTTGTGTGGCCATTTTTTTAATTTTTGAGGGTTACAATTAAGCCTGTACTTTTTCTTCAGCCTTAGCGGCACGTTTGGCACGGCGTTTTTCGCTGTATGCAACAGCGTGTTTGTCGAGAACAACAGTGAGGAAGCGAAGTATGCGCTCATCACGTTTCAGGGCAATTTCGAAATCGTTAATCAGCGTACCTTCAGCATGAAATTCAACCAGGTGATAAAAACCGGTCGATTTCTTCTGAATAGGATAGGCCAATTTGCGAAGACCCCAATTGTCCTCGTTAATAATTGTAGCCCCTTTGTCAACAAGGAACTTCTGGAACTTGCTTACCGTTTCCTTCATCTGTTCATCAGATAAAACGGGAGTCATAATGAAAACGGCTTCGTACTGTCTAATCATTTGTTTTACTTTAATTTGTGAATGTATTGTGTGATTTTTACAAATGGAGTGCAAAGGTACAATTTCTTTTATAGTAACCAACTAGTCTTTTAATATTTGTCATATATTCTATACACTTTTATATCAATTACTCTGTTTCAGAACTCACGAATGAAATTACTTTCAGAAAATTCTTTAGCCAATTATAAAAGCAGAAACCCGGTAGTCAGATTGATAATGGTTACTACCAGTATTATTTCTGTTTGCATACATTCGTATTTCAGAAGTTAATCTTTTATAATTTGCCCCAATTCCAAGTGACAGGCAGCCTATGTTCTCAATATATATTGGCACGGAATAAGGATAATCAATCGTAACAGAAATTGTTATCAAACATTCTATCCTTTAATTTTCATTTTGATAAAATAGCCTTTTTCAAAAGTGATTTGTCCGAATGATCTAATAGTTAGTAGTGCATGAATGAGGAAATGAAATTGTGATTTCATGAGTAAGGATTTGGTAATGAGTTAAATATTGGTTATCTATATTGGGGGATTTAGGTGCAATATGGGTATTCAGCCTATTTATATGCATGATATATTTATACAGTTTAAACTGCCAGTTCTTTAATTAACACCAAAATACGTTTCTCATTTCCTACCAGCCATACTTTATCATTTTCTTCAAACAAAAGATCCGATTCGGGATTTACAATACGCTGTCTGTTTCGTTCAATACCTACTACAAGACCTTTGGATCGTTCGCGGATGCGCGATTCGCGAATGGTTTTTCCTACAAGACTCGAGTTTATACTAATTGTAAAATGATGAAGTGAAACTTTTCGTTTTGTATCCAGAAGATGCGTTTCTGCCGGTACCGAATCGAGGTATAATTCGAATTTTTTCAGTTGCTCATCGGTCCCAATTACATAGAGCGTATCATAGGGATAAAGATACTCATGCCGGTTCGGGACATTAATAACATAATCGCCACGCTCAATTACTGCAATATTAACACCAAATTCTTCTCTTATCTGCGATTCGAAGAGGGATTTACCAATATAAGGTGATTGAGCGTTTAATTCAATAGTCGTTATGTGCGTATCCCAGGGAGTTAAAATGTCAGAATTATTCTCAGTCAGTGTTTCGCGTTCATTAAAATTGGCTAAGAACCTGAATTCAATTTTTCCATAAAACGCCTTGATCTTTTTAGCGAATATGGCTAAAATGATTATCGAAATCACAACGCCTAAAAATGCAATTTGTGGCGAAAACAGCCGGTCGAATAAAAAACCGATGTAAAAAACAGCCAGAAGAATCCGCGATAGCAGAAGTAAAATAAGTGGTCCGCGCTGTGAGGTTTTTATCCACACATTGGCATAAGCCTGCCGCTGAGTCCGGCTGAATGCCAGTGCCCATAAAAACGGGGACAAAAGTACCAGTGTTGCGAAAGTTAAAATTATACGGTTCCATTCTTTTTCAGCAAAAAGTGGTGTAAGATACTGAGTGCTAATTAAAATTATGGTAATTATGATCACAGAAAACACCACCACATTTAGAATGTAAAAACGCAGTAATTTATTCCAGTCGCTTATTTCACTTATATTCTGAGCTCCGACGCTATATGATTCAAGCAATTTTTTCCATTTGATTGGTAAAATATGCTCTATCCATTTGTACACCGGATCCGAAAGCCGGATCATATAGGGTGTTGTAAATGCTGTGATTACCGAAACGGCAACAGCTATAGGATATAGAAAATCACTGGTTACTTTTAGCGTAAGACCTAAGGTTGCTATAATAAATGAAAACTCTCCGATTTGCGAAAGGCTCATCCCCGATTGAACAGCTATTTTTAGCGGTTGACCAGCTGCCAGTGCGCCTAAGGTAACAAATACAGGTTTCCCGAAAAGCAAAACAAGGGTTGCAATTAGTATTGGGACTATATGTTGCACCAGCAGATTAAGATCAATCAACATTCCGACAGAAACAAAGAAAATTGCTCCGAAAAGGTTTTTTACCGATTTGGTGAGGTGTTCTATTTTTTCTGCCTTAGTTGTTTCCGCAAGTATCGAACCCATTATAAATGCCCCAAGAGCAGGTGAAAAACCCGCATATGCTGCAAGTACAACCATTAAAAAACATAATGCCAGAGATAAAATGAGCAGGGTTTCTTCATTCATCAGTGAACGTACCTTCTTGAGCAAGGTTGGCAGAAAAAATATACCCGATACAAACCAGAGTATTAAAAAGAAAGCCAGTTTTAAAACTGACATGATCATTTCGCCTCCCGAAAATGTTTGGCTTACAGCCACCGTCGAAAGCAAAACCATCAACAAAACAGCAGCAAGGTCTTCAATAATCAATACCCCGAAAACAATACCCGTAAATTTCTGATTCTTTACGCCCAACTCTTCAAAAGCCCGGAAAATAATAGTGGTGGAAGCTATAGCAAGGATACCACCCAGAAACAGACTGTTAATAGTATTCCATCCTAACATCTGGCCAACGCCATAACCTAAAAACATGGTCAGGCTGATTTCGGTGAGCGCAGTAATTAAAGCCACACCCCCAATCTTTATCAGTTTCTTAAAGCTGAATTCAAGTCCCAGACCAAATAAAAGGAAAATTACACCTATTTCGGCCCAGATCCTGATACTTTCTATATCGCCAATACTAGGGAACAACAAGGTGTTTGGCCCGATAATAAAACCGGCAATGATATATCCTAATACTACCGGCTGCTTTAATTTTTTAAACAACAGTGTAACAACTGCGGCAGTTCCCAGTATAAGAGCTAAATCAAGAATAAGAGCCGGCAGGTGTATCATAGGCTTCCTTCAGATTTTTTGGATTTGAAACCTGCCATGTTAACAGGTTTTCCAAAATTATAATAAAAACATCATTTAGCAAAAAACTGTAATCCGTTTTGAAGGTTTTTTTAGGTTTTGAGTAAATTAAGTATTTCAGTTTAGTGTTAAAAGGCTTGGATATTAACTCATTTTTTGTTCCAACATCGTTTTGCAAATAAATTCGGCGGCATGTCCATCTCCAAACACATTAGGAAAATCTATCGTTTCGAGATTCATGAAATGCTTTACCGAGTTTATTATTTTTATTCCATCCGCATCAGCTATAATGCCTGCACCGTTCTCAATTATTTCCACCCATTCAGTTTCCGGACGGGCAACTACCAGCGGTTTTTTAAAGAAATAAGCTTCTTTCTGCACTCCGCCCGAATCAGTGAGGATAAGCCTTGCATTTTTTTCGAGTACGATCATCTCAAGATAAGAAACCGGTGGTATCAAATGAATGTTTTTGTTGCTGAGAAGCCTTTTATGCAATTCAGCGGGTAATTTGTTTTCTATAATTTTTGAAGTACGCGGATGAAGAGGCAGTACAACGCTGAGGGTCATGTCCTCCGCAATAGTGCACATAGCTCCGATAATTTCTTGCAGGCGATCAGGCGAATCGGTGTTATTGTCGCGGTGAATGGTGCAGAGTACAAACTCATTTTCCTTCAGGTTCAGTGTTTGGATGATACTTGTCCTTTGTTCGGCTATTTCGGCAAAATATACCAGGTTGTCGAACATGATATCTCCACAATGAAACACTCCCGGATTATCTGATGAATACGGTGCATCATTCAAGGTTGTAAAACCTTCGCGCTCCAGGTTTTTTATACCTGTGGCTGTAGGCACAAATAATAGGGTAGAGGCATGATCGCACATAATCCGGTTTATTTCCTCAGGCATGCTTTTATTAAACGAACGCAGACCGGCTTCGATATGAACTACCGGGATATGAATTTTACTTGCAGCCACCGTACCAGCGAGTGTTGAATTGGTGTCGCCGAACAAAACAATAAAATCTGGTTTTTCGGTTAGCAGAATTTCTTCAATTCCCTGAATCATCAAGGCAGTTTGTTTGCCATGAGAAGCGGAACCGATATTGAGATTAATATGCGGATTTGGAATGCCAAGTTCTTCAAAAAACACTTGGGACATATTGGCGTCGTAATGCTGACCGGTATGAATAATGATTTCCTCAATTTTATCGGAATAAGAATTGCGGATAGCCCGGCTCAAAGCAGCCGCTTTAATTATTTGTGGCCTGGCGCCAACTATGGTTACTATTTTTAGCATTAAAATTGCGTTATTATTATTTAATAGCCTATGAATTAAAAAATTGCAAGCAATAATATGACAATTATTACAACAATCAAACCATAGAACTTAATATCTGTGAGTAAGTCCCAAAAATCGCCTTTGATCTTTTCCAAAATTATTCATTTTTAATGAATTTAAGCTGATTTTAATTCTTCTATAATGACACGATAGGACTGTATAAGGATTCGCTCGGTATCTGTGTGTGATACAGGCAGTGGTGTTTAGTCATTTCCACTTTTAATAGTTTAATATGACTGAAAAATCCATTACAATTTTTCGCCATCTCTTCCATTCTCCCTCCCTAAATCCTAAATCCCAATCCCAAACCCCTTATTCTTTCACATTCTTCCTTCGTCGGCAAAACTATAATAATTTCCGTCCCCGATTATAAGGTGGTCGAGCACCGGCAAATCGAGCATATCTCCGGCAGCCTTAAGTTTTCTTGTAAGTGCGATATCCGCGTCGCTTGGGGTGAGTTGCCCCGAAGGGTGGTTATGCCCTAAAATAATAGATGTAGCGTTATTATCGAGCGCAATTTTAAATACTTTTCGCGGGTCAACTACTGTACCGGTAATACCGCCATCGCTTATTTTTACTGCTCTGAGTACTTTGTTTGCCCTGTTGAGAAGCAAAATGCAGAAATTTTCATAATTCAGATCGCCAAGTTCTTTTTGAAGCAGGATGAAAGCTGTTTTGCTGTCCTTTAGCTGAGGCTTTTCATTGAGGAGGGATGTACTTCTTCTGCGTCCGAGTTCAAGGGCTGCAGCTATGGTTATGGCCTTTGCCTCGCCAATTCCTTTATAGCGTTGAAGATCCGAAATGGTTAACCGCGATAATTCGGCCAGATTGTCATTTACTTCATTCATAATTCTTTTCGAGAGTGCAACTGCTGATTCATCGATGTTGCCTGATCCGATGAGAATAGCAATTAACTCAGCGTTACTCAGTGCTGCCGGTCCTTTATAAAGTAATTTTTCGCGGGGCTGATCGTCTTCGGCCCAATCCTTAATTGAAATTTTCGAATTTTTAATCATAGTAATAGATTTGTTGATACAAATATAACAGGATGCTAAAATACAAAAGTATATAAAACGAAAAAGCCCCTGAATACAGAGGCTTTAACAAACGATAAGTTTTAACTAGAGTGCGTTAACTTTTTTAGTAAGCTTCGATTTAAGGTTCGATGCTTTGTTTTTATGAATAACTCTCTTTTTCGCCAGTTTATCAATTAGTGAAACAAGTGAAGGGAGCTTCTCAGTAGCAACAGTTCTATCTTCTAATTCGCGAAAACCTTTAATAGCGTTACGCATGGTTTTTGCATAATAACGGTTACGAAGCCTTTTCTTTTCGTTTGCTCTGATCCTTTTTAAGGATGACTTGTGATTTGCCATTGTTAAACTTTAAAATTGTTAGTAGTCCGTAGGGGAATCGAACCCCTGTTACCAGGATGAAAACCTGACGTCCTAACCCCTAGACGAACGGACCATCTCTTTTTTTGAGGCTGCAAAGGTAATCCTTTTTTTTATTCGGACAATAGTAGCATTAAAAAAAATGTAAATTTTTGCAAAATATTCATGATGCACTCTCAATGCCTTGATTTATAACAGACAGGGATATCCGGCTACATTTCCTTCCCTTGTGGGGATGTTAAATTCGTATTTATTTATCCACTTATCGGATGTAAAAGTATGCTTTTAAATGAATTTTTAAACTCATGATTTTTGATTTGTTGCAAGTTCTGATAAAACACCTTCTCAAAAGATGAAATATTTTAACATAAGTCGTAAGGTTGTTATTCAAACCACGATTATTTCTGATATGCTACTGGATTTTGTATTTCCTGAGTACAAATTATAAAATGGTACGGGAAAGCGATGATTTAGGATTATGAGCAACTCATTCAGATAACAGTTATTAAATATTTTTTCCTGTTTTCATATCTAAACACTTGAATCCGTTAGTGTTCAATAATTCCGTAATGTGCTGGAACTCAAAATTATTTGGAATAATTGAAAAATGTATATATTTTGGCTGTCTCAAACAATGAATAGATTTTAACTGTTAACCAAAATTGGAAAAATGAAAAAAAAATTACTCTTCACGCTTGCTACAGTATTTCTTAGTGCCGGCCTTATGGCAGGAGGTATTATGACTAACTCGAATCAAAGTGCAGCTTATGCACGTATGCTTGCCCGAAATGCTTCTTTGGGGATTGATGCTGTTTATTACAATCCTGCCGGACTTACCAAATTAGGTTATGGTTTCCACCTTTCGCTTAACAACCAATCAATTTTCCAAACCAAAGATGTGGTTAACAACTATCCATACCTTCATGGCTCTCCAACCACATTTACCGGAGTTGTTGAAGCTCCGGTTTTTCCTGGTGTTTACATGGCCTATAAAATTGATAAGTTAGCCTTTTCGTTCGGTTTTAACCCGGTCGGTGGTGGCGGCGGTGCTAAATATGATACAGGCTTGCCTTCATTTGAAATGCCTATTTCAGATTTAGTGCCTAAGTTAGGTCCAAAAAGTGAAACAGATCCCGGTTTTGGAGTTACTGATTATAAAGCAGATATAAATTTCGAAGGTACTTCAGTTTATTTCGGATATCAGTTTGGCCTTTCCTACGAAATCAGCCCTGCAATTTCACTCTTTGCCGGAGTTCGCACAGTTACAGCAAAAAACACATATAAAGGCTCAATACTGAATGTTATGGTTAATCCAAATTATACTGCTCCTTCAATACCTGGTTTAATACCACCTACATTTGCCGGGTCATTCATGAGAGCTGATGCTTTCGGGTTGCAGATGAATAAGTATTTCTCTGATGGTGCTGTTGTCTATACAGGGGTTGCAGCTCAGTATACAGGTGCAGCAACTGCAGCTGGTGGCCTTGTTGCATATGGTTTAGGCCCACTTACTTTTGCGCAGGCACAGGCTGCAGGAGCAATCACAGCACAGCAACAGGCGCAATTAGAAGGCGCTTTGCTTGCCGCAGGCCAACCTATAACTACTCCTATTGCACAAGCTCAGGTTGTTTATACATCAGTTGCTGGTGCGGCAACCGCCGGAGCTGCCCAGTTAAGCGGAGGAGCAACACAGATGGCTGCTCTGGCTGCTGGCACAGGTGATGTTGAAGTGGATGTAGTTCAAAAAGGTACTGGTTATACACCTATTTTTGGCGCTAACCTTACCATTGCTGAAAAACTGACTCTGGCAATCAAATATGAAATGATCACTAAAATATTGCTTACCAACGAAACTAAAGTAGATGGCAGCGGTTTATTTCCTGATGGAAAAACTTCGCGTTCCGACATGCCTGCAATGCTTTCAATAGGCGCTTCATATCCTTTTACAAAGAAGCTTGTTGCTTCACTTGGATTTAATTATTACTGGGATAAATCAGCAGATTATGGCAAGAAAAACAGTGCAGGATTACCTGTTGCCAATGATGCAGTGATTGATAATAATTTATATGAAGCAGCAGTTGGCCTGGAGTATAATATCACCGAAAAATTCCTCTTAAGCGCTGGTTTTAACTATGCGAAAACTGGTGTTTCGGAAGCATACCAGAACGATTTAAGTTACAGCAATTCCTCGAACACAGTTGGCTTTGGAGGTCAGTTTAAGATTACACCAGCTATCGGGTTAAATCTTGGCGGACTGGTAACAATGTATGAAGGAAACAGCAAAACTTTTGATCATTTGCTTGGAACTAACAAAATTCCGGTTACAGAGGATTATTCCAAATCGACCTGGCTTGTTGCAATCGGACTTGATATCAGGATCGGTAAATAAGCAAAACGTAAAGCTCGAAAATATAAAAAGCCTTCAGAAATGAAGGCTTTTTTTTTGTATTTCTACTTCTTGAAAATATTTTATACCAAAAGGAATCAATGGCCGGAAAGCACAAAATTTTATTCTTCTTTATCGCGTAATCACTATCCTTTTCATTTCGCGGTTGTCTCCATTTTCGAGGGTTAATGTATATACACCTGGAGCCAGTCTGCTGATGTCAAGCGTTGTTTTTCTTATTAAGTCGTTATTTTCTGTTTTTAAAACGACTTTCCCCTGCGAATTATACACCACAAATTTGCCAATACCCCGTAAGGTTGTTTTAATATTGATTATGCTTTTAGCCGGATTAGGCCATACAACAAGTTTTTCGCCCAACGGCTCATCGGATATGCCAATCAATGGCGATGCATGAATAATAAGTGCTTCGGAGAAATCACCTGCTCCACAACTGTTTATACCTGCAACGGAAAGTGAAGCAGTTCCGTTAAATTGAGGATTCCAGATTACCTGGCAATTGTTTACTGTTTGCTGAAGAATACCAGCTTCTACAGGAATTATTTTCCAGAAATATTCAATTGCATAGGGTGATTCAATTGTGGAGTAGTTGCTTGAAGGTGTAAGAAACACATTAACATATTCCGGTCCAGCCGGTTGAGATGGAGGCTGTGCCGTTAAATCCACAATTATAGTTACTGTTGCAGGAATGTTATTATTCCCATCGTTAACCTCAACATTATATTGGGTTGAAACCAATGGCGTTACAACAGGATTGGGGATTGCAGAAGTAAATCCGGGAGGAACCGAGGTCCACATGTAAGTATAAGTTCCTGTGCCGCCGCCTGCAATTGCATTGAGTTGTGAATTACTTCCCTGGCAGATACGAGTAGGATTGGCATTTGCATTTAAACTTAAAGGACTACCGGCAACATTAACAAACACATTATCGGTTGAACTGCATTGAGTTAGCGGATCGGTTATATGTAAGGTAAACTCAACAGAACTGGTAAGATTCAGCGTAAATGGATTAAGTATTCCGCCATAAACAAGCTGATCATCCGGTTCCCAGTTAATTATAAGTGAAGTGGTTCCGCCGCTTGCTTGTCCATTCAGCTGAGTTGATGTTCCGTAAGGGATTGTCTGATCCGTTCCGGCATCGGAAAATACAGCCGGATGGATTGTGAGCTTCAACGAATCGCTGGAGTTGCCGCATTGTGCTGAACCATAGGCTGTAAGTATAAGGAAGACTTCTCCATTGCTAATATCGGATGGCCCCGGCGAATAAACAGGTGATAGAATAGCATTATTGCTGAATGTTCCGTCACCCGTGCTTGTCCATTGCAGAGGCTGAATAGTAACAGCAGTAGCTCCAACAATCGAAAATTCCTGTCCTGAACATATAGCCTCATCTTCTCCTGCCGAAGCCATAGCGTTTTGAAGTACATTAAGCAAAAGTGTGTCGGAAACTGATTGAGCCGTCGCATTGCTGGCTTCAATAGCCAGAGTAGAATGGCCTGCGAGTAAATCGCTGTTGCCGGGATAATATACAGGCGCTTCAATGTTACTGTTACTGAAATATCCGTCCCCGGAAGTTGTCCATAAAACAGCATCAGCATTTAATATTACAGGTTGAAGTGCATAACCTGAAGGGTAACAAATATAATCATCTGTTCCGGCATAGGCTATTAGTAAAATTTCATCGTAAGGTGGCCAGAGGATATAATCGACCCAGGCTTTATCGCTGCCTGCAACAGTGTTTACGTCTTTATTGTATTTCCATGCAAATGTATGAGGCCCGGCTGAAACGGTATAAGTTATCTTACCCCATTGTACTTCACCCGACCATTTCCCCTGTTCAACACCATCAATATAAAAAGTAAGAAAATCATAATTTAATTCAGAAGAAATTTTCCGGTAGAAACTAATTTCGGAAGCACACAATACATTCATCGCAATATACATTGAACTATACTGATTGTCGCCAATAGTTGGTGAAACTGCACAAAATGTTCCTTCATAGGGTAAATTGCCGACTACAACCCACGATGCATTTCCTCCCGATTGCCATGGATAGCGGGTGAAATTTCCGGTTTCAAAATCTTCGGCAATAATTCCTACATTGAAAAACACACTGTCAGTTACCGAATAATTTTTATCAGCGGCGAAATGAAGTGATGCGAAAGCAATATGCCCTGCCGGACATGAGGCTGATACTGAAACCTGGAAGGTTAAATTGTGGGTGCTTTGTCTCCCGATGGTATCAATGCTTGCATTTCCCTGCAGGATACTGATCATCGGATCAATAGCTGCAAGGAGTGCATTTACATTCATGCAGGCTGATCCGCCGGTATTGCTGATACTTACATGCAGGGTTCCTGTTTCGCCTGGCATAAGGATATTATTATTTCCATCCGTTATGTTAAGAGCTGTAATTTTAAGGTTTGCCGAATATGCTATGATCGGAAGAGTGCGTATAAAAACATCCTCGGTAGCAATTGCCTGGCTGATAGTACTAATTTCGTAACCGTCAGGAATTGCCTCCGATACCAGAAAAGCCATTGCATCAGGTATTATAACCGTTTGACCTGGATTTAATAGTCCAATAGCCTGTGTGCTGTCAATTAAAGTTATGTAAGGATCGGAAACAAGTAATTTTAAATTCACATTATGAAGAGCTGTGCTGCCTACATTGGTGAGTTTTGCTGTAAGTAAAGCTGTTTCTCCATATTCAACAATACTGTCACCTCCTGAATTTGTAACATACCCGATATTGATACCTTTAGTCGAAAATGTCAGCGTTTTGGTATCAAAAATGTTATTATTGTCTTCAGCATAAAACCGGATTGGAATAGCGGTGTAGGAGTCGGAGGGCGTTCCAGAAACAACGCCTTCGTCGCTGAGGGTCATTTCAGCCGGAAATGGTGATGGCGAAAAACTAAACATGCTGTTTGCAGCAGGCTGAACGAGTGAATCGGTGATAGCGGCAAAATGATAATTTACGCCATCTCCATTCGAAAAACCTGCATTCCATTTAATCCAGTCGAACGATTGGACATTGCCGTAATAAAATTCAATTTTTCCATCAGGAAATATTTTAACAGCAAAATTCAGATCTGTCAAAGGGCCATAGTTGTACATGCCTGATTTCCATCGGAATATTACAGCATCCTGGTTTCCTTGGTACCAAATACCATCCCCTTCAGCCGGGTAAAGTGTAAGTGGTTTCGACATGTATGGCGAAATGTTGGCTGTATTTTTTAAAAAAGTTTTCTCGTAAATTATAAACGTCCAGGGCATGAGGTCGGGCTGAAACATGAGGTAGCCATCCACATGAGCATAAACTTTCGTATATTTTTTACCGTAAAAAGGAAATTCGAAAGGCAGATTCACTTCCGCAAAACCACTTATATTGCCCGAAACGGTGAGCTGTTGTGTATTTACCGTCGGGAAAGATGTATTTACGAGTGTTTCGGTATAATCAGTAAGTAATTTCCAGCGGTATACAGGAGTTCCTCCGGCTGCATTCATTTGCTGGCTGTAGGGTTCATGAATCTTCGCTTCCGGCAGAACTGTATTAGTTATATCTGGTTTACTAAGGTTTGGCGCATAAGATATGGTCATTACAGTCAGTCCGTTTTCAACCAAAGGTAAATTACCTATAGTGCAAGGTATTGTAGTTGTGGTGCCATTGTAATCGATAAGTGCAAAAGAAATTACTTCGCCGGTTGCTAATGACGAAGGATCATTTTCGCTCAGCATCAGGAAAAATTTTGCCGTCTGTCCCGGTTCTATCCCACTAAGCAGGGGAGTAGCGTCAATTCCGAATTCTATGGTTTTATCTGCTTCAGTCGTTCCACCAAGCATATATCTGTCGCCGCCCTGCAAGTCGAAAATGGGTAAGTTAAGTATAGCATCGGGTTCAGTAGCAAGTGGATTTTGAGCCACTCCTGCCATCAGTTTCAGTTTATTGCGCGAGGTATGTTTCAATTTGATTTTAAAGGTGATTTTGGGAGTTACATCTAGCTTAACTTTAATAATGTGAACAGCATGATTCCATATTCCTCCACTCCCAAGGTTATCAGCAAATGTTTTGTACATCACATACGAAAACCCCTGGTTTCCCCAGTTATTGATTCCGCCATATGTATTTGCAAGTTTGAAACCGCCTATTTCCCAGTCTTTCATATTTACGATTCCATCGCCGTTAATATCAAGATGGTTTGTATATTGTCCATCGTTGTTATAATCATAACGTATTGAATCATTGTATCCTACCAATGTAACAGCATGGTTCGGACTGCCTCCCCATGTTGTGATCACCCATTTTTCGGCTTCGGGAGTTCCTATAGCCAGTTGTGCATCAGGTGTTTTGTATTGAATGTATATGTTTGCCAAACCGCCAACGTTAGCAGTGTTTGAATGATTAAAAATCCAGTTTTTGAGCGTATTTAATCCGTTTTCGTCTCCGGCATTTATGGTATAAACATCTGATATTCGGTTGTGCATGGCATTGTAGTACTTATCGTAACCGGTCATCCACCTGGAAGCGCCTCCAGTGGACAGACCTCCATAATCTGCTGCTGTCGGTGTGCCACAGCGTTTTACAATTTCCCATGTTTCGAAATAGCTTACCCCGGCATCGCTTCCACCATTAATAAAATTATAGGTAAAATGGGTCGCATACTGATTTTGCGTGGTGTTGGCTGCCACATTACGGGCAAAATCAATTTCGTAAGTAAAATTGAGCCCGATGCTTGCCGCCTGTCCGCATTCGAGTCCCGACTGGTTAAATAAAGGTCTGAAATAAGGTTGTAAGGTATTATCAACACTGGCAGGTAAAATGGCTGGCTGGTCGCGGGTAACAAATATATACTCGGGGATGGAGGCGAGTTTTTGAAGATCAGTATCAGAAAGTGTCTGAAGTTCAGCGGGATATTGTTTTTCTTGAGCGAGGGTAAAAGCCGATACTAATACAGTAAGTATGAGTTGCAGGAAGTATTTTTTCATAGAAGTAATTAAAAAATCAAATAAAAGTAATAGATTTTTCAATTCGGGATGCGCTTCCTGAAAATTAGTTCAAGATGCAGGATTAAAAAGCTTTTTTGAAATTCAAGTGAAATTAAAATCGTGGTAAGCAGTTAATTATTTAGCAAATCAATAATTGCTTTGAAATCGTGTGATCAGGTATAAAAATCATTATTTCATGCTTTCAGTTTTACTGATCTTACCCGAATCAGTGGCGGATTGCTCATCCTGAAACTTACGTGTATATCTCTCTGTTTCGACTGCTTCATTTACTTTTTTCTCGATAAGCAGTTCGAAATATTTATCCTTGTATTCATCAGCTGGCTTTGGTGGTTCCTGAGGATGATATTTCTGAAAAATCCATAAAGCGAAAGCTGAAAGTGAAATTATTAATGCCAGTGATGCAAGCACAACAGGCAGGTAATCGCGCTGTTGTCGTTTTTTTTGTTTGTTGCTATCTTGTCGGCTACCTGATATTTGGTGAAGTTCATTATCCGAAGCTTGTACCGAAACACTCACCGGCAGATGTCTTTCAAGTATTTCTTCAAAATAGTCGCCAATTGTATCTTTAATCAGATAATCGAGTGCTTGCCGGATAGTTCCGTAGTTAACATACCTGCAAATTATCAGCAGTTTAAACTGAATGGTGATAGATCCATGTTCCTGATAGTTAAGAAAGTAAACTTTTGTGTTGTCGCGGATTACAATACTGCGTTCGATATTGTTTTGAAGAAAATTGCGAATCGGATTGTCGCGCTTTTCCTCTTTTATCCTTTTATCTTCAAATCGTGTTAATTCAGCAGATAACAAATCATGCATTTCGTGAAATCCTCTATCCTTATCCTTAATACGGATTGAATATTCGATTTCGCGAATGGTTAAAGCATCGGTTGACTTGCTATGCGACATATAACTTCAATATGGAAACTACTACGGATTTTATGTATGCTTCCTTGTTTTTTAATGAAAGTGCGTTAATGATACTGTTTTCATCAGAAATTTCTTATTTGATTTCATCATGATCGCCCAAAAAACGGAAACCCAACCTTTTGCCGGTTATAATTTTCATATTATCGAGCGTGGTCTGAATATCGGCAACTGTTATCATTTTCAACGCATCATAAGGCGGCGTGAGCAAATCGAAATTAATAGTATATCTGATGGCTGATTCTAGGATTAAGCGCACCGATTCGCGCGAAATAACTGATGTTTGAAAATTGTTGTATAGTTGACCCACTTCACGTTTACCTTCAATAAAATAGTGACTCTCATTATTAACAAAAATCCGGCCGATCATATATCCAAGGTCATTCATCCGGCTGTATTTGAAAGAATCAGCCAGAAAGTTGAATATCATTATAATACCGCAATAGGATCGAAGTGTATTATCATGTATATAGCTGGTTTTCATTACTTCGTGGTCGCGCGAAAACTCAAAAATATTAGTGTGCATGGTGAAGATGAGTATATCGCCGCCAAACCGGAGTTCAGCTTCAAATTCGCCTTTATCGCGGTATTCGAAAGGTATCTGTAACGGGTCGTTCTTGTATTTTTGCCTGTATTCGGTATCCATTTCGATAAGAATGGATTTAAAAAGCCTGAATGTTTCAAGTGTATTGCTGTAAACATCCTGCTTGAATGAAGCTTTCTTTCGTAGGCCGGGGAAAAGGTCGTCAGTGGGTATTATATCCATAATAAAACAAGTAATTATTGAGGATATAAAAGTAAACTAATATTCAAATTATTGAAGAGTTATTTCTTGTATTTTTTTACAACAGCCTGAGCACATCTTACGCCATCCATTGCTGAAGATACAATTCCTCCTGAATATCCGGCTCCTTCGCCACAAGGATATAATCCGGGCAAATTAACATGTTCGAGTGTGTCGTTATCACGCAGTATCCTTATTGGCGACGATGTACGCGATTCGGTTCCCAGAATTACAGCTTCCGAAGTGTGATAACCTTTCATCATTTTATCGAATTGAAGGAAAGCTTCCTGCAATCTTACTGAAACTGAGGCTGGAAGAATTTCGTGTAAGGGCGCAGAAACTATTCCGGGGAAGTAAGAGCACTCAGGTAAATTTTTCGATAAAATTCCACTGGTGAAATCGCTGATCCGCTGAGCAGGAGCAGCCTGACTCATGCCGCCAGCCCTCCAGCAGGCATCTTCGATCCGGCGCTGAAATTCAAGTCCGGCAAAAGGTCCGAATTCAGAAAGATGCGCTATATCCGAAGGATCTATCTGCATCACAATTCCCGAATTGGCAAACGGAGAATTACGACGGCTGTTCGACATACCGTTAACAACAACCTGCCCGGCTTCAGTTGCTGCCGGTACAATTATACCTCCCGGACACATGCAAAATGAAAACACTCCGCGTCCTTCCACTTGCTTTACCAGGCTGTAAGTAGCCGCTGGTAAATACGGATCGCGGGGCGACTGCCGGTATTGAATGCTGTCAATAAGCTCCTGCGGATGTTCGGCTCTTACGCCTAAGGCGAAACTTTTTGCTTCGAGAGTAAGTCCTTTGCTGTGTAATAAATCATAAATATCACGGGCTGAATGCCCTGTGGCCAGAATAACTGTTTGGGCTTCGTAACGGTTGCCGCTTTTATCTTCAACTCCTTTTAGCTTTCCGTTACGGATAATTATATCGGATATGCGACGGTTAAAATAAATTTCGCCACCGGCTTCAAGGATGCTTAGGCGCATGGCTCCTACAATGGCAGGCAATTTGTCGGTTCCTATATGAGGATGGCTGTCGATAAGAATATCCTCGGAAGCACCGTGCGATACTAATGTCGAGAGGATTTCGTCAACATTACCGCGCTTCGTCGAGCGGGTATATAATTTCCCATCACTGTAAGTTCCGGCTCCACCTTCGCCAAAACAATAGTTGGAATCAGGGTTTACGATATGTTCCCTGTTTATTTGTGCAATATCGAATTTACGGGCTTTTACATCCTTTCCGCGTTCGATCACAATTGGTTTCATTCCGTTTTCGATCAGGGTCAAAGCTGCAAATAATCCTGCCGGACCAGCTCCGACTATGATAACCGGCGTTTTATGACTTACATCTGTATAATTTTTACGGATATTTTTCTGTGTTTCGAGTGGTTGTTCATCGATGTATAACTCAGCTTTCAGCCTGATTTTGATTTTACATGAACGGGCATCAATTGATTTCTGAATCGGGTTCAGGAACTTAATACGCCCTGGTTGAATGCGAAGTACATGTGCAAAGGCAGTTTTCCAACCCGCAGGATCGGCAGCCTGTTTAGGTGTCATTGCAATTTCAATTTCTTTGCGCATGGAACTAATTGAGAGTAATTAAATGATAAAATATGCCAGCTTTTTACAAGCATGATTGCATTTAACCAACAGACATAACAAGGTAAAGTTTGGAGTAAGCGAAGTTAGTTTATTCGAAAGTAAGGGATATTTGAAACATCTTGGATGACATGCGTTCAACTGCATCAGTATAAATGGTATTATCTCTTTTTAACACATCAAATAAACCATATGACATTGTAATTTCAGCTCCAAACTTAAAATAGGCTGTGTAAAAATCAAACCCAACCCCACCCAATGCATATACGTCCTTACGATTGATAAAAACATAAGCTGCAGTATTATCAGCTTTTTTCTTTGCATTCGATGCAAGGTCGATGGCATACTTACCTCCAGCAAGCACATAGGGTCTTACGTTATGGATGCGTTTTCCTTTAAACCTCACCCAAAGAGGGAATTCAACGAAAGTTGACTGAATGTTTTTGGTTACGTAAAGCATTTTTGGTTCAGGGGTGTCATAATAACTTTGAATGGTATAATCCAGGTTTCTTTCACCAAAAGTAAGCGAAGGAGTGAACCTTAAATCAAAATACTCACCCAGACGAAGGTTGCTCACAATGCCGATTACAAATCCGAAAGTCGGCGTGGCTTCCATATTAAACAGGTATGCAGAATCAACGTTTTGATCAGGCAACGATTGTTTGATATCGTTATTATAGTACATTTTCTTCTGGTAGCCTGGAAATGTATTTATTGTGAAAAACATTTCATTTACTCCTAAAAGAAATCCAAAATGGTAAGGAGCCAGGTCGTAATCAGGTTTGTTAGGCACTTGACGTGATTGCGCAGCGGCCATGCCTGAGACGCAAAGCATAAGAGTTATCAGGAAGATTTTTTGAATCTGAATCATGAAATAGAAGTAATAATATTACAAAAACGGCGTAATTCGTTGTTTAGTATATATAACTCATCGTACGTTGCCTAAATTGTTCAGCAGTGCACGCCTGATTCCTATTTTTTACCTATATAAAGGTTGGTAATCCCAAAGCTCAGACTTATAAATTCGGCATGACTGAATCCTGATTTGAGCATAATCTTAAGAAATTCCTGTTCCTGAGGGAAAGCTGCAACCGATTCGGGTAAATAAGTATAAGCTGACGAATGCCTGGATACAACACGCCCGATTGCAGGTAGTATAAACCTGGAATAAAATCCAAATAATTGTTTCACCGGAAACTTGCCTGGTTTTGAAAACTCCAGAATAAATGCCCTGGAACCTGGTTTTAAAACCCGGCACATTTCATTGAGTCCTTTCGACAGGTTTTCGTAATTCCTCACTCCGAAAGCAACCATTGCTGCATCAAATTCTGCATCTCCAAACGGCAGATTTTCGGAGTCGGCTTTCATAAGCGTGATGGTTTGCTCAAGTCCGAGTTTTTTAACTTTTTCTTTCCCGATTGCCAGCATTTCTTCAGCAATATCAGTACCTGTAATATTATCCGGATTTAATTTTGAAGCAGCAATTGCAAGGTCGGCTGTGCCTGTTGCCAAATCGAGAATACGTCTTGGCCGGTCCTCCGACATGAGTTTAACAAGTCTCTTTCTCCAACCGCGATCAATACCCATTGATAACAAATGGTTTAACAGGTCGTACCTGCCGGCTATATCATTGAACATAACCTGCACCTGTTGCTTACGGCCTGGAGTTTGAGAAATTGGAGGTTTCGACATGCTAATTCGTATGGATATTATTAAATATTTTGAAAATCAGTTGGTTACAACAATTTATCGCTCGTTCACAAACTGTAAAAAGTAAACTAAATGGCTTTCCGGGAAATTGAAAGAAACGCGTTGGGATTTTAATTGTATTATTTTAATTCAATAATAGCTTCTTCCAAAAGTCTGGCTTTATCAACAGGAACAACGCCTGATTGTTCGCAAACAAGTCCGCCGGCTATATTAGATAGTGAAGCTAACAGTCCGGGAGTCGTTTTTGCAGCCAGGCAAAGCGCTGCAACGCTGATTACGGTATCGCCGGCACCGGAAACATCAGCAATGCTTCTCATTATTGCCGGAATAATTATTGAATCGAATCCATGCTCATTTTTTGCACTGATAAAAATACCATATTCCGATAACGTAATCATTACCAGTTTAATATGGTGATTCGAATGTAACACCATAGCTGCCTCGCGAAGGCTTTCAATGTCATTAGGATCAACATCAATTTTCAATCCTTCCGTAATTTCTTTAAGGTTCGGCTTGAAAAGTGTAATGCCTTTATAAGCCATAAAATTCTTTTTCTTTGGGTCAACGGCGATTGATATAACTTGAGCTTCGGCCAATGACGAAATATTTTCAATCACATGCGATGTCAATACACCTTTATTATAATCCTGAAAAATTATAACATCAGGTTTATTTTTTCTAATCAGTTGAGTTATACTTTGAATCAGAGCTGTTGAGTCATTGCTGTTCAGGTCACTGTCAATTTCCTCGTCAACCCGGAGCATTTGCATCCGGTTGCTGATAATACGGAATTTTGTGGTGGTTATCCTGTCGGTGCTACGGATAATTCCATCCGTTCTCAAACCTTCATCCTGCATCAGTTTAAGCAGAATATCTCCTTGTTTGTCATTTCCAATAACTGAACAAAGGATAGCCTTGCCACCTAGCGATTTAATATTAAGTGCTACATTAGCTGCCCCACCCAGCATATTTTCACGTTTTGTCAGAGCTACAACCGGAACGGGGGCTTCAGGCGAAATCCGGTCAACTTTGCCTATCAGGTACGAATCGACCATTACATCACCAATAACAAGCACCTTGCACGAATTAAATCTGCCGAAAAGTTGCCTGATTTCTTGTTCCGAAATGGTCATAGTTAGTTTTGTTAATGAAAAATATGCTTTTCAGGGTAGTGTGAAAATCTATTTCAGTTTTGACAATGCTTCACTGATTCGCCTGATGGCTTCGCGAAGTGTATCTTCGGAAGCGGCATATGAAATACGAATGCAATCCGATGAACCAAAGGCTGCTCCTGGAACAATTGCCACAAATGCAGTATCGAGCAGATAGTCGCAAAGATCAGATCCTGAAAGAATTACCCTATCGTCAAAAGATTTGCCATAATAATATGTAACCTCAGGGAAAAGATAAAATGCACCATCAGGAACATTGAGTTTAATTCCGGGAACTTCGCGCAATAAACTGATTGCCAAATCGCGGCGATATTTGAAAGCTGCTACCATTTGTTTGATATCATCACTTTCGTCCGGATCAGTATTCATTGCTACTATGGCTGCCCGTTGTGTTATTGAACATGCTCCGGATGTAATTTGTCCTTGAAGTTTATCGCAGGCCTGTGCAATTTCCTTAGCTGCAGCCATGTAACCGAGGCGCCAGCCTGTCATGGCAAAACCTTTGGATAGACCGTTGATTAAAATCACCCGATTGTGGATTTCTGCACAAGTTGCTATGCTCGAGTGTTTGCCAATGAAATTGATATTTTCATAAATTTCGTCGGAAATAATAAAAACATGCGGATGACGGGCAAATACTTCGGCGAAAGCTTTAAGCTCATCAGATGTATAAACCGTTCCGGAAGGATTGCATGGACTGCTGAAAATGAAAAGTTTAGTATTTGGAGTTATGGCTGCTTCAATTTGTCCGGCAGTTACTTTGAAATCAGATTGGACACTGCTATTGATAAATACTCCTTTTGCACCTGCCAGTTTTATTATTTCCTTATACGAAACCCAGTAAGGTGCCGGAATCAGAACTTCTTCGCCGGGATTAACCAGGCATAGTATTGCATTGGCAAGCGACTGTTTTGCGCCTGTGGATACAACTATCTGCTCAGCGGTGTAATGCAGGCCATTATCGCGCAACAGTTTATCGGCTATAGCTTTCCTGAGTTCAGGATAACCGGGAACCGGCGTATAATGCGAATAATTCTGATCTATAGCCGCTTTGGCAGCTTCTTTTACATGATCGGGTGTATCAAAATCAGGTTCGCCTATGCTCAGGTTTATTACATCAAAACCTTGTGTGCGAAGTTCGCGGCTGCGGCGGGTCATAGCCAGTGTTTCCGATTCGGCAAGCAGGTTAATCCTGTCTGAAAGGTAGTTCATTGCTGAGAATTTTTAAACATCATCAGTGGCAAAAGTAGAAAAATATTCAGCTATAAGAATTTTTTTAAAAATTGTTTGTTAACCAATTAACACCCAAAAGTTATAATTAACACGAATCCAATTGATTATACAGTAATAAAATGATTTCAAGTTTGCTTAACGCGTGTAAATACACTCATAATGCATCTCTTTTCTCTTCCCTTAATTTATTTACAGATTCCTGAGCTATTTTTTTCGAAATTTGCATTTAAATCTAAAAATACCATGCTGGCTCTGATCGAATTATTCAAATACACTGTGCCTTCGTTGGTTGTGCTTGCTGCAGCCTACTTTTTATTGAAAATGTTCCTTGATAAGGAAGCAGAAAAAAACCAGGTACAGATGCGTCTTGATGTACAAAAAATTACTCTTCCTGTCAGGATGCAGGCTTATGAAAGGCTTGTGCTGTTGCTCGAACGTATTGAACCTGCCGGATTACTGGTTCGTACCAATCTGCCTGGAATGAATGCCGGTCTCCTCCAATCCGAATTGGTTCAGTCAGTAAGGTCGGAGTTTGAACATAACTTGTCGCAACAATTGTATGTTTCATCCAAAGCCTGGGAAATGGTTCGGAATGCACGCGAAGAAGCTGTTAAACGGATTAATACCGCTGCCATGAAACTGCCGCCTGATGCTACCTCTGCCGATCTTGCAAGTCTTATTCTTATTAATGATATTGATGCTGAACAATCAGTTGTAAAAGGTGCGCTTGATCTTTTAAAAGCCGAAGCAAGATTAAATTTCTTTTAAATCTGCAATAAATAGTATTCATCCATTTGCTCTATTATTTACGATGTTCTGATTATTGAACAGTCCGTTAATAATTCCTGATAGTCTTATGAGTAATAAATTATAAAATTGGGTTCTTACGTCCTAATGTGCTGATAATTTGTTGCATAATGGCTTACGCCTTGGCGGTAAATATAAAAATAAAGGAGTATTGGATAATTGAACTAATTCGTTCATTAGTTTGTTTAATATATTTAATAAAATGTTAAACAATGAAACGTGTAGAGTTTTTTCAGTTTGTACCCGGAAGTATAAATGAAGTTTGGAATTTCTTTTCTTCTCCAGCCAATCTTTCGAAAATAACACCTCCCGAAATGGGTTTTATCATAACCTCGCCGCTACAATCTGCCATGTATCCTGGCATGTTTATTACTTACAAGGTAAGCCCTGCTTTAGGTATAAAGTTGAACTGGGTAACCGAAATAACGCAGATCAGCGATAAAAAGTTCTTTATTGACGAACAGCGTAGCGGCCCTTATAACATCTGGCATCACGAACACCATTTCAGGGAAGTGGATGGAGGAGTGGAAATGCACGATATACTATATTACCAGGCTCCGTTTGGAATTTTTGGCAAAATGGTGGAATTGCTTTTCGTTAATCAAAAAGTGAAGCAGATATTTGATTTCAGGGGAAAATGCATAAAGGAACTGTTCCCGGATAAAATTTAATTTATTTTATTTTCGGAAATACTAACTCTTATTATCAAACGGAGTCGTTATGATATTTAAGTGAATGAGAATGGATTATTAAGTTTTTAACAAATTGATAACTTTTTATCGCATCCTGCTTTCAGTTTCAAGTTTATTGAATTTCCAAAACCGGAAAATTACTCCATATTGGAATCAAAATCATTGTATACATAAATTTTTAAAATGCACACAACAAAACACGTATAGATATTGCTGGCTGTAGCTAAGAGTTGCGTGTTAAACTTTGTGCTTTGTTAGCTTTTTGAGGTCTCCATGGCTACAAATAAATAGCCACTAAGTCTCAAAGCCACAGATAATCTCTAACATAGGCTACAACGCTCTTCTAAACCTAAGCCATCATGTTATCGAAAACTTATAGAGAGTCATCTAAGTGTTGGCCTTGCAATAACATAAAATTGCTGAAATCATTTTAGTTGAGTATAAAATCATCTTCCGATACTTCAATTTCCAGTTCTGCACCGATAAGTTCAGCAAGCCATTTGTAATCTCTTTTAATAATGAGACGAATTTCAGTGAATCCCATAACAGGGAATTTTAATGTAGCTAACATAATTTTATTTTTTTAATTGGTTAAAACTTTATTTGTTTCTTTTCGAATAGGTCCTCTTATTAGTTTTATCAACCTGTGTGCCAAAAGTAACTTCGAAAATCGACATAAATTGTTAGAATTTGATTAGAAATTAATGAGACTTATTTCCAGTGTTTGTACTCACAAAACTGCTTCCGCAATTAGAGGTTAACCTAGTTAATTTTTAACTCTGTTTTAATGAACTTTATAAATGGTTTACTGATGTGAAGAATGTCCGGATTGGAAAAATAAAAATAGATTCATTTTTGAGTTTGTAAAGTAGTTGAACGGACTAATTACCTGTAGTTGATGTTTTACAAATAATGTAGCACTAATCACTACAAATAACTTTTTTTTAAAGCAGTTAGAAGAATGGATTCATCTTTAAATCAAATTTTGCCTGATAACAAAATATATTTTACTGAACAACCTTC
>JBBSDC010000028.1:0-36633 GCA_038249705.1 Bacteroidales bacterium
ACGGGCAGTGAGTGTGAAGATATATTTGTACATATAATTGTATTTGAACTGGCCGAAATAGGAAGTCATTCCCCGGTCGAGTGCATAAGCACTGGCTGCCCTTATGGTGGCTGCCGAAGTTATATATTGAAAATCTTCATTTGGAAAATTTGTGGCTTCGATATAAGTGGTACGCCTGGCATATTTCTCGAAACTGATGCCTGCCAAAGCTTCAAAATTGTGAACTTTATCGATTGATTTTACATACTGCAACACATTGCTTCCCACCAGATTGCTAACGTAACTTGTTCCTTCTATGCCCAAACCATTGTATTTAAGCCCCTGTGCAGTTGTAATGGGATCGTACTCATGTTCGCGCAGATTGTATATATCGGCTCCCCATTTGCTTGTAAACGTAAAACCGTTACGGCATTTATACTCAAGGTAAATGTTTCCGTTGTTGCGATTGGTGTAGGCCACATTTACCGTTTCATTGATAATGGCTACAGGGTTAGCATATGGGCTATCCTCGTTATACGTACCATCTTGGTTATACACCGGATAAATAGCTGGTATTGACAGCGCATTTGGTAAAGGCCCGTAAAGAGTCTGATCGCCTTCAACGCGGTTGTTTTTCGAATACGTCATTGAAACACCTCCGCCAATAGTAAGTTCGGGCAATAACTTATGATCCACATTGATACGGCCACTGTAACGATCGAATGAGGTTGCCCGCACAGTTCCATCCTGTCCATAATAGCTACCGGAAATAAAAAGGCGGGTTTTGTCGTTCCCGCTGCTCACGGATAGCTCAGTGTTTGAAGTTGGGGCTACCTGTGTAATTTCTTTCATCCAGTCAGTATCTGTACCCTGTATATCTGTTCCTTTAAATTCGTTCCATTGTGCTGCGTTCATCAGGTCGGGAATGCGCTCTGCAGGCATTGTCTGCCACCCGTAAGAGGTATTCAGGTTTACATTCGTCTTTTGCGTATTCCCTTTTTTGGTAGTGATAAGAATTACCCCGTTTGAAGCGCGCGATCCATAAATAGCTGTAGCCGAAGCATCTTTCAGTATAGTAAAAGATTCAATGTCATTGGGGTTGAGGTCGCTCATGGCATCAATCTCCTGGCCACTATACCCAATCTGGCCGAAACTACCTGTAATAGTAGGAACTCCGTCAATAACAATCAGAGGCTGGTTGCTTGCATTTATTGAGCTTCCTCCCCTCATCTTAATTGAATTCTGACCGCCGGGAGTACCTGAATTCTGAACAATGGAAACCCCGGCAGCTTTTCCCTGCAGAACACCATCGATGGTGCGCATCGGAATATTTTTCAGCTCATTTTCATTAACAGTTCCTACCGATCCGGAAATCAGTTTTTTACTGGTTGTGCTGTAGCCTACAACAACTACTTCGCCCAGATCAACTCTTTCTTCTTCCATCCCTACATTGATTGTTTTTCGCCCATCAACAGGTATTTCCTGAAGTTTCATCCCGATAAAGGTAAACACCAATGTAGCGTTTGAAGCTACATCCAGCTTATAAGTACCATTGATATCAGTAATTGTACCTTTCTGTGAGCCTTTTACCTGAACGGTAACCCCAGGCATTGGCAAGTTATCAGTAGCCGAAATAACAGTTCCGCTTACCGGAATAGTCTGTGCCCAAAGCGAACTGATGAAGAAGGTAAACATCAGTAATAAAAGAGTAGTTTTTCGCATATTATTATTGGTTTGGTTATTTGATTTTTATTTTAAAGGTTCGATAGTAAATTTCACAGGGTCAATATCCATTCTGATAGTAGTGACGGTGTATCTGTCAGTTGGCTTATCAGTATAGTAACCGGAACTTAAAGGAGTTTTACTCATAGTAACCAGGAAACCGCTGTCCTTGCCCGTAAAGTTAAGATTTGTTACCTTATCAACTGCCTTATTATCTATCAGGCTAACGGTTATAAGATTAAGAAAATTGGAAGCTGTACCCGAAAACATTCCGGCCTGTGCAGGATTTGAGATATCATAATACTCGTTACCTTTAGTGAGTTTCTTGACTGAGGCCGGAGTGATTTTTCCTGAAATAATGTCATAAGTATCACCGTCTTCAAGGTAACTGATCATCACATTTTCAATTTTGGGAAGGTTTTGAATTTGAGAAATTGTTGCATCCGAAGTATTTACAATTGTAACTCCTGCAGCACCGGCCACTTTCAGAATTTTCTGTTTTCCAATATAAATCAGCGCGGTATTTTCATCAACACCAAAACCGGTTTGCGTTTTTTTCGAATCGTACAACATAGCAACAATCAGCCTGGCTAAGCGGGCACGTGCGTTAAAATGCTGATCAACTATACCAAGTGGAAAAAAACCAAGTCCGTGAGTTAATAATACGCCATCGCCTTCCGGAAAATCTTCTCCTTCGAACGAAGTTTTTACTCCATATTTTAACGCTCCCATGCTATTTCCTGCGCCAATCATCGGTTCGCTCATAATGGCGGCACCGGCGCTTGTACCGCCAACTACTCCGCCACTATTGAATACTTCCCAAATGGCTTCCAGAACAACTGTTTTGCTGCCATCAGGTTTCAGTAATGTTTTCATAGTGCGCAACTGATCGCCACCGCTAAACCAAACACAGGTTGATTTTCGCACAATTTCCGCCAGTTTCGGATCATTTCCGTTATTCCGCCAGCTCGATTCATCAACATCTGCAGTGCTGTCGTCATCAGCCATAGCTATTGGAATAAGATGAATATTTTCGGGCTTTACGCCATAAGAAATCAACTCACTTTTAAAATAAACGAAAGTCTGCATTGCAACGCCGCTAGCGGAAGGGATTATTGAAAATACTGCTTTTTCCGGCCCACCCGACAATTCAATTAACTGGTTGAAAACACTTTTGTTATTGGGCTCAAGTCCGCCACCGACTATTACAAGACTTCCCGAAGGCAGCGTTTGACAGTAACTCCGAAGTGCCAAAGTGACAAGAATAAAGAGCAAAATTGTTTTTAGATTTCTCATAAATGAAGTTCTATTCCTTAATAAATTTAGTGATGGAAATTTTTTGATTTTCGATATCCAGAGCTTTTAAAAAATACAAACCCTGCGATAAACCTGAAATATTCAGTTGAATAGTCTGATTAAATGAAGTTCCGTAATAAAGCCGCTGTCCTTTTGTATCAATAATTTCCCAGTTGTAATTTCCTTCATCGAAAGCAGCATTCAAAATATCAGTTACCGGATTGGGCGAAATAACAACTTTCGGGGATTCACTGGTAAAATTAATTCCGGCAGTACTCACATTGCCCATAATGTAAGGATTGGTATAATCTATCAGCGAGAATTCAAGGTGCTCAAAACCTGCAATCATCCGGGGCTTGGTACTGGTGCTTCCGGTGCCGGTTTGGGTTGAGAAACCTGACAGGGTTCCGGCATTTTTAATAACCATAACAGGCGCAGTGCCATAAGCTGTAAGAGTTGCTTTCCCGTTTACGGGAGCAAATTTCATAAAATTATGATTGGTAAGCCAGATGCCGTATTTCAGTGTGTCGAGTGCCATGGCATACGGTACAGCAGTAGCTGAATTTTCGTACATATCGCTGTTAAAGAATGTGTTAGGCATGATAACCGTATTCGTAAGCAGGCACAATCCTTTGCTAAAAGTCATTTCAGCATAATACGATGCATACAACTCGTAATAATTATCAACTACGGTTTTACCGGCATAGCGCGAATCGTCGCCGGCAAAGGCTGTTATCATTCCGCTCCTGTGAACCTGTTCGCTCATCAGTTTTCCATTCGCCGAAAGCAAAAACTGACTGAAAGCATCTGTTGTGTTTGCCACAAAAAAGATTTTTTTTGAACTGTTGATTTTTGCTGACAGTTCCGTGTTGTTGCCTGCTTCGGTGTTTAGAACATATATGTCAACTTCCCCGGCGCCAAGTTGGATTAACTTATCTTTAAACGTGTTAGCTAATGATAAGTTTCCGGTAAGTAGCAGAACAGAGTCAGTAACCTGCCCGTTGCCGGTAACCAATTCGCTGAGCATGGATTGATTTTCACTGAGTTTGTTGCTACCGCTTGCCAGTACAGTATAATATCCGTTTTCACTGAGCGATAAAGTGTTCATCTGTCGGGTAAGAGCCGGAAGAGTAACCGCCTGAGTATTAAAATCGAAAGTACATCCCTGCAACAACTGTAAACAATGAACCGTATCGGCCAATAGTTTTGTTCCATTCAGCTTAAATGGGCTTCCCGACTTGTAAATATTGGCACAACCGGTACCGTAAACAGTGCCGAGCATATTCGAATCTACTGTCATACAGGTCATATCATCCATCCCGATTCCGGTTATATCAATACCTTTATTCAGACTATAATTCGCCACAAAAGCTGTAAGCCGGCCAAAGCGGGCACGTTCTGCAAAATGAGTATCAAATATATAACCGGGAGCCAGGTTCATAAAATCATCAGCCAGTTTAACATCCGGATTATTGGGATTCTCGATACAATCATCCGGATAAGCAGAACCGTTTTGAGCTGTAAATACAATTGAAGATAGAATATGCATTCCGGCCGAAGTGCCGCATATGGTTCCGCCATTATTATACAGGTTTGTAACCGCATCCTGAAGTTTAGTGTTGCGATACAAGGAGTAATAATCGTACTGATCGCCCCCACGGAAAAAGATCACTTCGTAGGTGAGTAATGTATCGTATAAAACCTGGCTATCGGCACTGTCGCGTGTGGCAATTGCAAATTCTTTTGCATAGGCTGCTCCGCATTGCTGAGTAAAATAAGGTGCCAGGCTGCCGGATGAAACACCAATTATAGCAACCCTTTTACCCTCGCCGGCCCAGCGATAAGCAGGAGTACTCCAGCTTGAAACACCATTTTTTTCGGATCCGCCTCCTACCAATAACATACGTCCTGGTTGCGAAAATGAGGTGAGTGCCGATAGAATAAAAAGTAAAGACAGTATTTTAGGGATTTGCATGAAGTTTTATTGAAAGTTAGCGTATTACGAAATTAAGTAAAATAGCATTAAAAAAAAGAATTATTTTAGCCTGAATTATTCATAAGGTTAACTACCTCTTCGGGAATTTGAGCTTTTGTGGTAAATTTAAAACTGCTGTCAAGCACCAAATCACTGTAGCTCACATAGTTCATGTTAAGTTTACGCTATTTATGAATAATTCAGGTTAACAAAATAAAATACAGTTTAAAACCCATAACTATGCTTGTCCTTTTAAAAAATGCAAATTTATATTCTCCCTTGTTCGAAGGGAAGAAAGATATCCTTACCGGCGGTAAAAGTATTCTTGCTATTGCCGGTCATATCGAACCGCCTCAGGGAGTTGAAGTTAAAACAATTGACTGCACCGGTTTAAACCTTGTTCCTGGTCTTATCGACTCTCATGTGCATATTACCGGTGGCGGCGGCGAAGGCGGACCGGCAACCCGTATGCCCGAACTGGAAATAAGCATGATGATTGATGGCGGTGTTACAACCGTAATCGGTTGCCTGGGTACCGATGGCATAACCCGCACCGTCGACAGTGTGCTGATGAAAGTAAAAAGCATCAGGGCAAAAGGGATGTCGGCCTGGATGTACACTGGTGCTTACCAGGTTCCTCCCCCAACCATTACAGGTGATGTGGCACGCGATATTGCCCTGATCGAAGAAGTTATCGGTGTGGGGGAGGTTGCAGTTTCTGATCACCGATCATCCGTTCCAACCCTTTCGGAACTTACCCGCATTGTTGCCCATGCCCGCGTTGCCGGCATGATAGGTGGTAAAGCCGGGATTGTAAATATGCATATGGGCGATGCCCGCGATCCGTTCCGCCCCATACACGATGTGGTTGCTAACAGTGAAATGGGCTACAGGCAATTTATCCCTACGCATTGCAACCGTAACAACTACATTTTTGAAGATGCTAAGGAATACGGCAAAAAAGGATATGTTGACATCACAACCAGCTCCTATCCTTATTATATGGACGAAGAAATTAAACCTTCGAAAGCACTCAAGCAATTGCTCGATAGTGGCGTCCCCATCAAGCATATAACTTTTACATCCGATGCCTGTGGCTCGTTGCCGGGCTTTGATCCGGAAACCGGCAAGCTGATAAAAATAGAAATGGGATTGCCCGATTCGGTTCTCAGGGAAATCAAAGAGTCAGTAACCGAAGAAGGAATTCCTCTGGAAATTGCCTTGCAGGTGGCCACTTCAAACCCGGCTGACATTCTGAAACTTCAAGGGAAGGGTTATATTAAAGAAGGTTATGATGCCGATATCCTGGTTATGGATGCAGACTTCAAAATTATCCACCTGATGGCGAATGGGAAGATGGTGAAATAGCTATGAAAATACAGAAATGTTTCCCTTTAGGTATTCTGCTACTGCTAAACTTTTCATTAACAGAAGCCCAGACAAATTTTAAGCATGTAAACCCGCCTGAAGTAAGTGATTATGCACCTATACTGCAATTTCTCGCATCGCCTGAACTGGAAGGCCGGGAACCCGGAACCCGTGGAGCAACCCTTGCAGCTGACTATATTGCTTCCATGATGCAGAATATGGGATTGATACCGTATAATAATCAGGGTTCCGAACTAAAAACGGTACTATCTGATTATTTTCAGTCATTTGACCTGAAATTACTCAAGGTACAATACCTTTCATTCGTGATTGGAGAGGGGAATAAGCGCAAAGCCCCGCTACGCCTTTTATTGGGAAATGATTTTTCACCCGAAAATATCAGCAGCGACCTGTCGATTGAATCCGATATGTTATTTGCCGGCTATGGAATCAATGCACCGGAGCTCAATTATAACGATTACCAGAATATGGATATCAAAGGAAAAGTTGTAGTTCTATTGGGAGGATATCCCGGGCAGCATGACACCTTGAGCCTTGCATGGCAAAGATTTAAAAAGCCGGCAGTGGATGACGAATTTGACTTTGAAATGCGATGCCGGGAAGCTGAACGATCAGGAGCCTCAGCAATAATCGTTATCGATAAACAGTATCTGAAATCCATAAATAATTCACCTGTCGGCACTGGCAACTTTATTCCCAAAGGACAGTCGTTTTACACCAGAGATTATTACAGGAAACCGCAAAACGGCAACACTTCTGCTACATGCTTTATTCTTACGGATACCGGCAGCAGCAAATTTGCAGGGGAATTAAACATTGACTTTATTGCGATTGAAAAACAAATAGCAAACCAGCTTACATATACTAAGATCAAATTGCAAAAACAATGTGCAATCGATCTGAAAATCGTTCCTGACACACTGCACCTGAACAATGTTTTAGGTTTGCTGCCCGGCCTCGATACATCTGTTACCGTTATACTTGGAGCGCATTACGATCACCTGGGAAAACGCGGGGAGAAAACAATTTATTACGGTTCCGACGATAACGCTTCGGGGGTAGCCGGACTGCTGGCTTTAGCCGAAATGTGGACCGAAAGTAGTACCGTTCCGCCTTGTAGCATCCTGTTTGCATCATGGACTGCCGAAGAAAAAGGCCTCATTGGCAGTAATTACTTTGCCGCCAACCTTACATCGCCCGAAAAGGTGAAGTTGTATATCAATATGGATATGATTTCGCGAAGCGTTAAGGAAGATACTGCCGGCCGCCAGCTAAGTATAGGAACGCGAACAACCGATGAATATATCAGGAAAATAGCACGGGAAAGCAATTCAACGCTCCAAAAACCATTTGAACTCGATTTATGGGATGTTACCGGTCATTCAGGTAGCGATTATGCGTCGTTTACTGCAAAAAATATCCCGATTATGACTTACAATACCGGCCTTCACGACGATTATCATACTCCCCGCGATATTCCGGCAAGGGCTGATCTGATTAAAATGGGTGATGTGCTGAAGGTGGTGAATTGGTGTTTGAAAAGCATATTATACTCAATTAAATAAAATAACGATAATGAATAGAGTATAAGCTTTTGAAATTCAGACTCAAGAATCCGAGTCAGCACCTCATAGAGTTTTTGTTAAGCCTCAAATTTTGAGTACCTTTGTAGAAAGAAAAGATTAATGAGAACCCACCATAAAACTGTAAACGGAGACAGCCGGAATATGGCTGAACTCAAGGACAATTCTGTTCATTTGGCGATTACTTCCCCACCTTATTGGCAACTAAAAGATTACGGAACTGAGAATCAGATCGGTTTCCACGACAGCTACGAAAATTATATTAATAACCTGAATTTAGTTTGGAAAGAGTGTTATCGCACTCTTCACAATGGTTGCCGGTTGTGTATAAATATCGGCGACCAATTCGCAAGAGCGGTTTATTACGGACGCTATAAAGTAATTCCTATTCGTGAAGAAATCATCAAATTTTGTGAAAATATAGGGTTTGATTACATGGGAGCTATTATTTGGCAAAAAGTTACAACTTCTAACACAACAGGTGGTGGCGTTCAAATGGGTTCATATCCTTATCCGAGAAATGGTATATTGAAGCTTGATTATGAGTTCATTCTTGTTTTTAAAAAACTTGGAGATGCACCAAAACCCAGTTTAGAACAGAAAGCTCTATCAAAAATGACCGCTGAAGAATGGAATACATTTTTTGCAGGACATTGGAACTTTGCAGGAGCGAGACAAAATGGGCATATTGCTATGTTTCCCGAAGAATTACCAAGTAGGCTGATTAAAATGTTCTCATTCGTTGGGGAAAAGGTTTTAGACCCTTTTGCCGGAAGTGGAACAACTATGCTTGCCGCTAAAAATCTTGATCGGGATTCAGTTGGTTATGAAATCAATGCAGAGTTTATTCCATATATTAAAGAGAAACTTGATGTTAATCAAAATGATATTCATGGCACGACATACGAATTTATAAATCAAGAACAGCAGGAAATTGATTTTCCAAAATCAATTCTCAAACTTCCATACATCTTCAAAGATCCACACACATTAGACAAAAAAATCGATCTAAAAAAATTACAATTTGGCTCTAAAATTGATAAAGACAGCCCTTCACAACGAGAAGAATTCTTTACTGTTAAAGAAGTTATTAGTCCTGAAAAAATTAGATTAAGTAACGATCTTACAATAAAACTAATTGGCATTAAAGAAGACCCTATAATTAATGGGAAAGCAATATCATTTCTAAAAGATAAAACAAAAGGTAAAAGAGTATTTCTAAAATTTGATACGATGAAATACGATGAGGGAAACAACTTGCTTTGTTATCTCTATTTAGAAAACAAAACTTTTATCAATGCTCATTTAATCAAAAACGGTTTGGTGCAAGTGGATATAGAAATTGATTTCAAATTTAAAAATAAATTTTTAAAATTAAGCTATGAACAAACAACAAATTAAAACTCGTATTGTACAGATTATAAACAACACAGCAGATTTTTGCTGATGAAATATATAATCACCTCTTACAGGGTGTTGATCCTGGTAGAACACAAGAAACAATTAGAAAATACATTAGAGAACTTGTAAACGAACAAAATAATCTTATTGGAAGTTCTAAACATGGTTATTTTAAAATAGACACTCCTGAAAAAGCTAAAGAAGCAATTCGCTATTTATTAAGCCGTATACCGGATTTACAAAACAGAGCTGACAATCTAAGAACAATTTGGAATACTAATAACCCGCATAATCAGATATAAGATGGAAAAGGAATGGATATCAGGCTCTGAAGGTGAAAATCTCAAGTTTAAAAGAGAAACACTTTTGAATTATGGAATGAACAGATGGGGATTAAACAAAGCTCATAGCGTTGGTTCAACTTCTGAGCTTATTAGAACGTGCGCCCCTACAAAATATGAAGAATGGGAAGAGTTCTATTTCACAAAAGCCACTCAAAAGAAAAGGGATGGCTTGAGAATTACTAGGAAGTATATTGCCGGTCTTGGCCAAACTCTTTATGTGAAGTTATCAGAAGTAGTTCAAAAAGAATTATTGTCTATTACTGAAGATGAATGTATTGATTATGCATACAATCTTGTTTTGAACAGAACTTACGAAGGATATAAAACTGAAATTGAAACGATTTATGGGCAATTAGAAGGGGCAGTAGGAAGAAAAATTGAACCCGCTCCAGATATTTGGGACAGAAATTATTGCATTGACTTCTTTATAAAAATCAACGATAAATTCTTAGGAATTCAAATCAAGCCAATTGCTTCTGGTCAGGCATTAAACCAATATCAATGGATAGAAATGCATAAAGTCAATCATGCTAAATTTGAGAAAGAATTTGGTGGGAAAGTATTCTTTGTTTATTCAACCAAAAGTTCAGCAGGCAAAAAAACTATCTACAATACAGAAGTAATTGAACAAATTAGAAATGAAATTATTAGGCTAACTGTATAATTATATTTTCTGCTCACACTTCCTCACCGTATATTTTTCCAATGCCTTCATGTTTATTTCAACACCTATCCCCGGACCGGTTGGGACTGTAATGGTGCCATCAGAATTTAAGGTAAACAAAGGTTCAACTATATCTTCGGTATAGTATTTCTTATTGGGCGAAAGATCGCTTGGCAGCATGAAATTAGGCAGCGAAGCTAATGCCACATTGCCTGCACGGCCAATTCCGGACTCAAGCATTCCGCCATGCCATACCGGAATATTCATGGAAGCGCAATAATCATGAATCTTAATTGATTCGGTATAACCGCCAACGCGTCCCGGTTTGATATTGATTATACGGCAACTACCCATTTCGATAGCTGCGCGCGTATCGCCAAGGGAATGAATGCTTTCGTCGAGACAGAGATCGGTTTTGATTTCGCGCTGTAGTTTGGCATGGTCAAAAATATCATCGTAACCCAAGGGCTGCTCAATAAGCGAAAGCTTGTACTCATCCATTTTTTTGAAAACAGTAAGATGATCAAGGGTATAAGCCGAATTGGCATCCACTTGCAAAAGCATGTCAGGATATTCGCGGCGCAGGGCTTCAATAAATTGAAGGTCGCGGCCAGGGGCAATTTTAATTTTAATACGCTGATAGCCTTCTTTCATGTGTTTCTCCATCACATGAAGCAAATCAGGAACCGTGTCACTTATACCCAGGCTTACACCTACGTTTATTTTTTCCTGCGTTCCGCCCAGCATTTTCGATAACGAAATTCCCTTTGATTTTGCGAAAGCATCGTACAAAGCTGCCTCCAATCCAGCTTTAGCCATCATATGACCACGCACTTTCGAATAGTTTGCAATGGCCTCTTCAACGTTGGCAAGATCCTTTCCCAATATGGCCGGAATAAGGAAATCGTTTAAAATATACCAGGCTGTAGGAACCGTTTCGTACGAATAAAAAGGAGTTTCTTCAGCCACGCATTCGCCCCAGCCGGTAACGCCTTCGGCATCCACACGCACCATAATGTGCTGTTCGTCATATTCGGTTCCCATTGAAGTTACAAATGGAGTTACCAGTATCATTTTGGTGTGGCGGAGTTCGATGCGGTCTATTTTCATTGCGATTAGGATTAGGGAATTACGATTTACGATTTACGATTTGGGAAGATTTACGATTGGGTACAATTTACGATTGGGGAAGATTTACGAGGTCCGATTTACGATTTTTGATTGAGTTACTACGGGGAAATTTATTAGTACATGACAATTCGTAAATCGTCATTCGTAAATAGTAAATAATTACTACTTTAACACCCTCAGCACAGGAAATACTTCTCCAACTTTTAGCAAATGGACAAACGGCGGATAAGTTACTAAGCCAAGCATTGATTTTGGTTCGAGTGCCAACACAATCATATTCCCTTTCAGTTGATCAGTAGGGATATACAAATATCCGGAAGCTGTAATTTCGCCGTGAAAATAGGTAGTTTCAACAATCGGATTAATAATAATATCTCTCTCAAAATCGATTGAATCAATGCTGGTAATGGTGTATTGTTCAATTTTAAGACCTTTATGAGGTTTAAAATCCGAGGTAATCAACGCATGTTTACCAGCCCACTCCACTAATTCTTTGTTCTGTTTCGGAATCAGGTATCCGGCAGGTTTCGTTACGTCAGAAACCGATTTTACAACAGGACGGTAATCATTAACAATTACAGTGGTATCCGATTGGGTTGAATATGAAAAAAGTGGAAGAGTAAGCTTTTGACCATTTCTTACATGCTCCGATTGTATTGAAACTTTTGTATTCGATTTGCCTTTGGTTAGAGCTTTTCGCGATGCTGTCACCAATTTTTTAATTTCGTTTTTATGTAGATATACATATTCGAGCATCGCGCGCATACCTTGCATCTGGCCTTCCGACCTGTGTTTTATATTTTCAATGTACATATCCGTCCCATTCATGCCTTCCTGTATAAACGAAAGTGTATTTTGAATCCCTAAACTCTGCCTGCCGTCGTTGATATCAAAAGTACTGTGACGGATGTAATCCAGTTCGGGCGGTCCACCCGGGCAGTAAATAAACGAACTGAAATTATTGATGCTTAGCGATTTCAAAACATAGGGTAATACGCCTGAATTCGAAAAATCCCTGATTGTTTCCGAAACATTCGGATTAGTGGTTGCTCCCAGCGTTACATCGGCATTTTTACGGTAACCGTATATTTCCCACTCACCTCCATAAGGCGAATATTCGTGCACGTCCATGCTCACTTCAAAAAGGTACTTATCGAAAAAATGATGTAATGCTTGCGTTTCAGGTTCTGTGAGGATCAGGTGATTGCGGTTCAGATCCATATCATTGCCATTACGCCTTTTGTTGGCTTCTGAGCCATCGGGGTTAACCTGCGGGATAATCGCGAAATCAATTTTTTCGAAAATGTAACGGTTTTCGGGTTTCAACAACTCTTGAGCCAGCAGTAAAGCTCCTTCCTTGCCCGATTGTTCGTTGCCATGTTGCTGGGCAAAAAAAAGCACTTTTATTTTTGAGTTATCCTTCCCGAATTCCGATGAAGAAAATTTCATCGCATACAGGTTTCGTCCCTGCACGGATTGACCGATGGTTTCGACTTTCAGAATATCCGAATTATCGTCCAGTTGATGAATAAAATCGGTTAACTGCTCATAAGAAGACACCTTCATAAAATTGTTATTTCCGATGGGGGATGTTATTTGCTGCGCAAGGGTATTAGCTGCAAAAGCAAGGCTAAGAAGAATGGTGATCTGCATTTTCATACTACAGGCATTTAAATTTATTATTTAGTTAATTTATCAGTGACTGACTGTCTATATTTCTCAAAAAACACCCTCCCCATCCCTCCCTGGCTTCGACTCCGCCCAGCCTGACATGCTGGATTCAGGCTTTTTCTTTTAAAGAAAATCCTTCTTAGCAATTTCTCCCCCTTGTCATGCAGAGCGAAGCCGAAGCATCAGGGGGAGGCAGAGAAGGTAAAAAATAAGCAATAAAAATTTAGACAATTTCTTACTCTATCCCACAACATATCGGGTAAATCTTTACTCAACTTTAATATCCATCATTCTGGTCCCCGACACCAATATTCGGATTTGAAAGGATTTCACTTGATGGAATTGGGAAAAGCATCTGGTACGGTTGCGTAACTGTTGGAACAAGATCTATTGCCCGCCCAGTGCGGATAAGGTCGAACCACCGTTTCCCTTCAAATGCAAATTCAATCTGTTTCTCGCTCTCTATAAGGTTACGCAGCGAAACATACTCTCCGCTATGAACAGGCTGCAATCCGGCGCGGTTTCGAATGCTGTTGATATCGGCAAGTATTTCGGGTTGATAGGCTAATGAGTCGAGTTGGTAGTTTGCTTCGGCACGGATGAAATACATCTCTGCCGTTCGCAGGATTATTACCCTGTCGCCACCTGTAGCGAGGTCGGAGTATTTGGTCGAATAGTATTTCCCTGAGTAATTAGCTGCAACAAGCGGCTTACGTGCATCATTTTCATTCATGTTGATAAGCAAACCGGAAGGAGCATTTTCGTGCCTTCCACCCAAAGTTTTGGGGTAATTATACTCGGCAAGACGATTTTTATCCGATGCACTGAAAGGGCAGTAAAAAAGAATCTCATCAACTGGATCCGAAGTGGCTGAGAAAAGATTTTTATAAGTAGGTTCTAATACCGGTTTAGCCTGCAAAACTGTGCTGGCATATTCACGGGCAACTGTAGCGTTCCCTATCGTAAGTTGAACACTGGCCAGCAGTGCTGTTGCAGCTAAAACAGTTGCTTTGTCCGGGTTGGCGTTCTGGATGTTGATCCGGGCAAATTCCAGGTCGGCAACTACCTGATTGTAAACATCTGCAACTGAACTACGGGGTAAAAAATACTCAGGTAAATCAGCCAGTGTGGGATATAATTTGAGTGGCACTCCTCCATAAAGGCGAACCAGGTTATAATAATGAAGTGCCCTCAAAAAACGAAGTTGGCCTTGGTAGTCTTTCTTTTCAGGGTCGGTCAGAAAAGTGACTTCTTCAAGTTTGTAAAGCATGTAATTTGCACGATTAATGGCTAAATAAATGTCAGCCCAGATGCCTTCCACAAGTATGTTATTTGCCAACAGGCTGTTTCTGTCAACCGCATAATATTCCACCTTGGTTCCGTCAGCCACAGTATTATCGGAAGCAATATCGCCTATTATTACCAGGTTACGCCCGTAATAATGCTGGAGTTGTAATCCGTCGTAGCAACCCAGCAGGACAGCATACACATTTTCCTTGTTGCTGAAGGCTTCTTCGTCCGAAATCTGCATTTTCGGCCTGAGATCAAGGTTTGATTCGCACGCCGATGCAAAAAATAAGAGTATAGCTAATATTTTACGCATACGCCAATTATTAAACTTTTTGATTGTGGACATGTAAAAAAATCAGTTCCTAGAGCAATAGCGTTTAGGCCGTTGTAATTCACTTCGGGGTCGATACCTGAATAACGGGTAAAGGTCAGCAGGTTTTTCCCGGCCATAAATAGTTCCATGTGTCTGAAACCTGCTTTGCTGATCAGGTTAGATGGCAATTCATAGCTGAAGCGGATATTTTTCAGCCGGATATATGATCCGTCTTCGACAAACCTTGATGATGTATACTGGTTATAGACAGATGCTTTTGGGACATCGGTTATATCACCCGGATTTTGCCATCGTCTTAATATTGCAGTCGTTTGGTTGCTCTGCGAAATGGTTTCGGTATAAATGCGTGTTGAGTTAAAAATGTCGTTCCCGTATGAAAACGAAAACATGAAGTCAAGGCGTAATCCTTTGTACCTCAGCACGCTACCTATACCTCCATAAAAATCAGGATGGGGGCTTCCGATCTTTTTCCGGTCAAGGTCGGTGATTTTACCATCCATGTTAAGGTCTTCATAGATAAGGTTGCCGTCGTCAGGATTTACCCCCAGCACATTAAAACCATAAAAAAACGAAACCGGCTCGTCAACGGTAATGCTGCTTCCAGCCCTTCCTATATTTTGAATAGGCTGATTTTGGTAAAGTTCCAGAACCTTATTCCTGTTTGCTGTATAATTTAAGGTGGCATCCCAGCTAAAGCTTCCTTTTATGACGGCTGCCGTAATCAGAGTTTCAATTCCCTGGTTTTGAAGTTTCCCGATATTGGACATCATATAAGCATACCCCGAAGATGCAGGCATTGGTTTCTGCAGCAGCAGGTACTTTGTTTTTTTATAATAATAATCAGCACGGATATTCACTCTGCTGAATAATTCCAAATGTATTCCTACGTTAAAATGGTTTGTCGATTCCCATTTCAGATCAGGATTGGCTAGCTGAGTAGGACTTATGCCACCTTCTCCTCCATAATTGCTGCCTGCCGAAAAAAGATCCAGTGACATAAAATCACCAATCTGGTCGTTTCCTGTTACTCCATAACTGGTCGAAAGAATTAGTTTCGTAACCAGGCGGTTCTTTAAAAAGTTTTCTTTGGACACGTACCAAAGTACGGACACAGAAGGGAAGAAACCATACCTATTATTCTCACCGAATTTTGAAGAACCATCAAATCGCATGTTTAAGGTAAAAACATACCGCTGGTTATAATTGTATTTAAGCCTTGTGAACAGTGAGTTGGCTGCAGAATTGGTTTCGTACGACTGTGTGGTAATAGGGGTAGCCGCATCCTGTAGAAATTCAAAGCTGGTACCTGCAAAATTCTGTGCTCTTAGGAATATATCATGCTGCTTATTGCTTTCCAGGCTAAAACCGCCAGTAACATCGATTTGTTGCAGAGACATTTTAATTGTATAGTCGGCATAAATTGTTTGATAAAAACGAAGCGAATTACTTGTGGCTTCAATGCCCAGTCCATTATATTTAGCTCCTTGCCGTGTAGTTTTGGGCGAAAAAGTTTCCTCCCTGAGGTTGTAAAAATCGAGACCCGTTAAACTTCGGAGTATAAAATTTTTAAATAGTTCGTAATTTAGTTTGAAATGAAAAGTGTTGCGATAGGTGTAAGCCAGATTTTTTTCGAGCAAGGCAATTGAAATGGGATTTGCATAAGAACCATCGTTGTTGTATGTGCCATCTTGGTTATAAACCGGATATATTGCCGGCATCGAAATAGCATTGGGAAGAGGACCGTTGAGCGTCTGATCACCTTCCACCCTGTTATTCACCGAATAGGCAAAAGTATTACCCGTTTCGATGCTCAGCTTATTGTTGAAACGGTAATCGTAATTCATGCAGATGTTGTATCGCCTGTAATCGGAGCCGAGGATAACACCTTCCTGGTTAAAGTAATTTCCACTGATGTAATAGCGCGATTTCTGTGTGCCTCCGGATACCAACAAACCCAGGTCGAAGGTTGGGGCTTTCCTGAATACTTCGTTTTGCCAATCCGTGTCGATAGTATTGTTTTTGATCTCATCCTTACTATAAACAGGCGGCTGTCCTTTGCTTGCTGCCTGCTCGTTCATCAGGTTCATCCATTGATTGGCATTCAGCATATCCAGCATTCCGGTAGTTTGCTGATAGCCATATTGGGTATAAAGCTCAATCCTGTTCTGGTTAGGCAATCCACGTTTGGTATTGATAAGGATAACCCCGTTTGATGAGTTGGATCCAAACAGGGAACTGGCTGCAGCATCTTTAAGCACTGATATCGACTCAATGTCATTGGCGCTGATGTCGCTGATTGCATCAATTGCTTGTCCGCTGAAATCAAGCTGAGAGTAATTCCCGGTTATTACCGGTACTCCATCAATTACATAGAGTGGCTTATTACCGGCTGTTATTGAACTTATTCCTCTTATGGTAACATTGAGGCTTGATCCGGGTGTTCCACTATTGGACTGAATGTGTAATCCGGGTATTTCCGATTGCAGGGTGGCATTGAGTGAAGCCGGGTGCAGCTTATCGTTCAGCTCCATCTCCTTATGCGAAACCGAACCGGTAACCAGATCTTCCGGTTCTTTACCAAAAGCAACAACCACCGTTTGACTGAGAAACTGAATTTCTGGCTGAAGCCTGATATCCAATGCCGTATCGTGAGTAACCAGTCCTTCCCATGAAGTAAACCCAATGCAGGTTATCCGGAGTTTGTTTCCAGGAATAGCAGGCACTTCGAGTTTAAACCGGCCACTTGTGTCGCTGATTGTACCACAGGATGAGGAAATAAATGAAATACTCGCACCAGATAAAGGAAATGAAGTGCTGGCATCACTTACCACACCGGATATACTTACATGTGTTGTTTTTTCAGGAAGCAACTTCAGTATTACCTTTTTACCGTTAAAACTAGCTTCGAGTTCCGCTTTTTGAGCTACCAACTGAATTATCTCCTCCGCATTTTTATGTCTGGTTACAACCGTTATCAGCCTTTTGCTTTTAATTTCGGTATCGCTGTATGCAAATTCATACCCAGTCAGGAGAGTTAATTCGCTAAGAATTTGCTTCAGCGGTTTTGATTCGAACCGGACATTAAAATTTTCCAAGCTTTGTGGATACAAAGCCGGGGACAAGACACAAAAAAGCAAGGATAGAATTAAAGTCTTCCATTTACAGAAAACCATTCTACTGACACTTTTGCCTTGCCGAAAATCCATGTGTATCTTTTAGCCCTATTTTGAGGCTAAAGTAAAGGAAAATAATTAGTGTTTGTTGCCTGAAGGGCAAAGAAAACAGAAAGCAGTTAATTCCGTTTACTAAACACAACCGTATCGCCGGTAAGGGTAGCTTTTACAGGAGCCATAGAGCTTATCAGCGATAGCGTTTCCGAAAGCGTTTCATCACTTAAGGAAAATGTAAAATTATACGCTGTCGCGGTTTCTTTTACCTGAAAAAATATTCCATAGCGTTCACTCAGTTCAGTGGCTATATTTCCGAGTGACTTGTTATCGAACGAAAGTTTCGGTTCTTTCCATAATGTAAGTTCCCTTGCGTTCACCTCGCTGAGCTGAAAACTGCCTGCAGCTTTGTTGAAAATGAATTTTTCGTTGGGCTTCAATTGTTTAATTAACAGTCCATTGCTGTCGGTAATATTTACAACCCCTTCAACCAACGTTGCTTCAATATTTTTGGTGCCAGGATAATTCGACACACTGAACGAAGTTCCCGTTACCTCAACGGAGAGTGCACCGGCATTAACTTTAAACGGTGTATTGTTCTTCAGTACGTGGTAAAAAGCGAGACCTTCCATATCAAGAATCCGGCTTTCGCTGAAGTTTTCAGGAAAAACCACTTGGCTGTTTTCGCCGAGCCATAACAAAGTGCCATCAGGTAGTGTAAACGATTTCACTTCGCCGGCAGAAGTAGCAAATTTTAGTTGTTTAACAGCAGTTTTTTGTGGGAAAATAAAATACAAGGATGCTGCAAGGCCAACCAGAATTGCAATACCGGCTACAAGCCTGTAAACAGAAAACTTTGTAAATGCGGGAGCTGAATAGGTTTTTTGCTCTATCCGGCTGAAAATGGTATCGAAATCGGGTGCGTTTACCTGGTTTCTGATTTCATCAGGACGATTCCACTGGTCTTCCATCAAGCTGTTAACCTCTTCCGATTCAAGCAAATCTTTCTCATCACGCCTGCTTTGTATGCCTGCGTATAAGCGTTTAAAAATTTCGTTCAATTTATTTTTTGTCATTATAATTCTTGCTTCCTGATTAGTATACACTTCATGCAGAAATTACACTTAAGTGCTTATGTTGATATTTTTTTCAGTGCTTTACGAATAGTTTGAAGAGCCAGGCTTTTATGCACTTCTATGGTTCTGACCGAAAGATTTAGTAGAGAAGCCAGTTCTTTGTTTGAGAAGCCTTCGAAATTGCTCATGATAAAAACCTTTTTGCGCTGGGCAGGTAATTCGTCGATAATTTTATCAACGCCCGCTTTAAGGTCGGCATATATTAATTCATTTTCGAGGTTTGGAGTCTGGACCAGGTAATCAATGAGATAATTCCGGTATGCTCTTTCATTGATTTTTTTGCGCTGGATATTGAAGAGCTGGTTCTTGGTAATGGTATAAATATAGTTATTGAGCGAAAGTTCTTCTTTCAACCCTTCGCGTTCGTTCCATAATTTTATAAAAACATCCTGAACTACATTTTCGGCATCCTCAGTGGAGTTGTAATACCTGATGGCAAAATAGTAAACCTTTTCCCTGTATTTCCTGAAAATGTCCTCGAATGCCTTTTGGTCCCCAACCTTCAACCTGCTTACAAGCTGCCTGTCTCTATTGTCATCCAGCATAAATTGTCACCGGTTACTGTTAGGCGGCAAAGTTAGTGTTTCATTCCATACTGTCGATTTGTTTCAGTTTAATATGCTTACAATTTGAGGAACATTTAATGCTCAAATACGCCTTGAGGTCATTAAACAACTTTAAAATAATACAGCGAAAAAACCAGCAATACCATAGCAGTAACAAAAAATATCAGCAAAAGCCTGAAAAACCATTTCAGCCAGACCGGGTAAGGTATGTTGGCTATTGCCAATACACCCATGGTAACGCCGCTTGTAGGAACAACCATACTCATAAGGCCATCGCCCAACTGGAATGCAAGTATGGCTGTTTGCCTGCCAATCCCAAGCAAATCGCTTAATGGGGCTACAATTGGAACTGTTAATGCAGCCTGTCCGGAGCCGGAAGGCACAAAAAATGTAAAACAGCATTGAAAAAGGAAAATAAACTGTATGGACACTTCGGCAGGTAAATCTTTACCCCAGGTTGAAACTGCAAATAAAATGCTGTCAATAATTTTCCCATCGGTTGCTATAACAAGCAAACCTCGCGACAAGCCGATAATAAGGCCGGCGGTGATCATATCTTTCGCCCCGCTTATAAACGAATCGATAGACTCTTTCATTGGGAGGCGGTAAATTATTGCCGAAACTATGCCCAATGCCAGGAATAATGCCGAAATTTCGTTAATGTACCATTTCCATTTATTTGCACCTACCACCAGTATAATAAGAGAAATAAAAAGAAAAAAAAGTATCAGTTTTCGTTTCCAGGTAAACTCCATCTGGCCGGCAGTATTAAAATCCTGCAGGTTCCGTGTTTTGTCGAGTGCATAAACGGGACTCAGTGTCGGATCCTTTTCCAGTTTTCGTGTATAAAACATAACATAGACAACTGCAATTGAAGTCATTATTAGCCAGACAACAATCCTGAAATCCCATCCGCTGAACATGGGCAGCTCAGCTATGCCTTGTGCAACCCCGATATTAAACGGATTTGTTATAGCAGCAGCAAAGCCTACGCCGGCAGCCATAAACGACATACAAATACCCGTAATCGAATCATAACCCATAGCAATCGCCAGTGGTATAGTAATCATAACAAAAACAATAACCGACTCGCTCATGCCGAAAGTTGCCCCTGACAACGAAAACAGAACCATTATCAGCGGGATAACCAGTTTTTTATATTTCGGTTTCCTGATACTCAAGCTCAGTACACTTGATAAACCCGAACTGATGGCCCCGGTTTTATTTATCATCCCGAAAGCACCACCAACAAGCAGACAAAAACCAATAATCTGGGCGGCTGAAACAAATCCTTTGATCGGCGCCGTTAGCATGGCCCCAATTCCTTGTGGCTGGTTCGGTAGTTCTTTAAAAGTGCCGGGAACCACAACCATTCTTCCATTGAATTCTGTACGTTGATATTCTCCGGCTTGTATTACCCAAGTTAATATGATAAAAGCTACCATAATAAACAGAATAATGGTGATGGTATGAGGGAAACTCTTGATATTCATGCGATTGCTTTTTTATTAATTGGTTCAACTGCTAATTTTGTTGGTATAATTATTTGTCGGAAGTTGGAAGACGGAAGTCCCTTTTAAAACTTCATTTATACTTTAAGCAGGGCTTTGTCGACAAATTGATTTCATTAGGATATTTTCCATTAGAGAACCAAGCCTCAAATTGGCACCCTCTTCGGTCTTCCGTCTTCGGACTTCCGACCTTTTTAAGAACAAGTTGCCTTTATCAGGATATTTCCCATAAAGAGAACCAAGCCTCAAACTGGCACCTTCTTCGGTCTTCCGTCTTCGGACTTCCGACCTTTTAAGAACAAATTGCCCTTATCAGGATATTTCCCATAGAGAGAACCAAGCCTCAACTATACTCCATTGTTTTAGTAATCAATATGGACAGTGCAATGAATAGTGCCACGGAGTAAATGACTATCCATATCATTTCGGGAAAACTCCGTTTCAAGCTTTGTGTTTTAAGTTCTTTCATACTAAACGCTCATTTAATCAGACACACTTTGGTTGAAAAGCAGGTGTTATTCTTTAAGTCGTGAATGCTTATGTGGTATATGCCTTCGGGGCAATGCCCCAGATTGATATCGGTGTTGTTTACAAACTGTTTTGTAGAAATTAGCCTTCCGCTTACATCGGTGATATGCATTGAATATTCGCTGCCGCAACCCTGTATATGAAATAGACCCTTTGCCGGATTTGGGTATAGTTTCATTTTCAACTTTTCAGGATTATTGACCGACAACGGCACATGCCTGCCAACCGTGACCGTATCATTTATGCCTAAAAACTTCAGTTTCATCGATTCGAATCCTGCAATATTTCTCGATTTCGGATAAGGCCCCTGGTTGGCAAATCCCGCAGAAGTCCCTGTATTTTCAAGTGCGATAACCGGAAAACTACCCGATATGTTTTTAAAATACGATGTATTGACTCCCGTATAACTGTATGCCGCAAACGTATTCCCTGTGAGGTACAGGCCAAACCTGAGTGAATTCAAAACCATGGCATATGGCAATCCGGATACTGCATTTTCGTATATATCGCTGTTTAAAAAAGTATTGGGCATGATGGCAGTTGTTTTGAGTAGCCCTAATCCCGGCAGGAACTCCAATTCTCCGTGATACGATGAAAACCCTGATCCTGAATATTTGTCTACAACCGTTTTTCCGGCAAAACGCGCATTGTCTCCTGCAAAAAACGAAATCATTGCAGTTTGTTTCAGCCTGCCTGCTAAAAGTGATCCATTGTCTGTACCATTTATGAAGTCAAAAAATGCTGCATACGTATTATTAATCAGGAAGAATTTACGGGCATTATTTATACTTGTTCGGGTGAAGCTATCGTTTTGATTGGCCTCTAACGCCTGAATAATATGAACCTGGCTTGCCCCTTTCCCCTTCAATTTCAATTTTGCATCAAGAGCTCTTACCTGATCACTTCCGGTTACTATCACAATTGTATCATCCTTGCTCCCGGCCTGGTTAACAAAATAATCATAGGCGTCATCCGAGGGGTAATCCGTTCCACTCAGCAATAAAGTTACCCTTTCATTTTCCTCGGCAACTGGAGGTTGTATAAATGCATTCAGCCCGGTGATTACTCCGGTATTCAAATCAACAGTACAACCATGTGTTGCCTGCGAAAACTTCATATGGTTGGCTTTCAGCATAGTTACTGTAGTATCATAGGGTAAAACCGGATTCAGATTGTGGTAGAATCCTACCGCACCGGTTCCAAAAACAGTTGCTATCCCGCTTGTATCAATGCAAAGAGCGGTATGATCGTCAACACCTATTCCTGTTGCAATTTCAGTTGTTTTTTTGTACCAGGCTGCCATGAAACTGCTCAATCGTCCAAACCGGCCTCTCTCAATAAAATGTGTATCGTAAATGTATCTTTTTGACAAGGTATTCAGAAAATCGTCAGCAAGCGTTATTTGAGGAAGATACGCATTTTGCAGAGCCGCTGCTGGCTCGATGGATACTACTTCGGCTGTATAGATAATAGGGGAAAGGATTGCAGTGCCTGCCGAAGTACCGGATAATACACCGCCTTTGTTATAAATATATTGAAGCGCATCCTGTGTTTTGGTGTTTTTATAATAGCTGTAGTACTTCCACTGGTCGCCTCCTTTAATAAATACAGCATCATAGGTTATAAGTGAGTCGTAAACCGATTGCTTGTCAGCACTGGTCCTGTTGGGGATAATAAAATTTTTTGCACTAACAGCACCAAGACTTACAAAGTAATCTGGAATCCAGTTGGTGGCGGCTTCATCGTAAGTGATTACAGCAATTCGTTTATTTTTTGCATGCTCCACAACCCATTTGTATGGGGTATCGCTCCACCCTCCACTACTTTCGCCTGCACCTCCGGCAAGCATAATAAAGCCTTGTGAGAAGGTGTAAGTTTTGCATAATGCGAACACTATAATTAGTAAGTATTTACTTATACGGATTGCCATCTTTTCCTTTTTATTAAATTATCAGCCAGACAGACGCAAAATGATTTTGCTAGATAAAACCGGGCTGCCGACACTACACCGGACAGCCCGTTAACCATCAATCAATACAAGAAACCTCCATTTTTTACCGAACAATAAGTTTAGTTACATTCGATTTATTGCTGGTAGCTGTATGCATTACATACATGCCTTTATTTAAGCCTGATACATCCACTATCAAACTGTTTGATCCGTTAAAAGCATTTTCTTTCAGGTTCATCACTTCGCGTCCTGTTACATCCATAATACGGATATTAACTTTCGCATTGCCCGTGAGATTGAAGTTTACAAATACTTTGTCAGTTGCAGGATTTGGATAAACAGTTGCTTTGAGGCTGTTCAGGGTATATTCGTTTATTCCGGTTGTTCCTTCAACTACTTTTATGTTATCAACAGCTAGGTTCGATCCTCCCGCATTAGCATTACCAGGAGTAAGGTCGGTTGTAAGAACAAAAGCAATCCAAACAGCCTTGTTCGTGAAGCCTTTTTCTTTAAGGCTGACACTCCTTGTCGAAAGCCCCTGACCCGGATTACTAACTGAGGCTGACCAGCTTTCGGGGGCAATTGTTGCTGCAATGATTCCGTTTTCCTCAAAATATGGGATAGTTGGTTCAATGCCTGTTAAAGCGGGAGCAACGAGCACCATATAGTCATCAGGGTAATTACCGGTTGATGTTATTGACATAGCCTGCCAGCTAAGTGTAGAATTATTGCCAACTGTAACAGTCGGCAATATCATCCAGTCATCGGCCTTTCCATCAATAGGCATATTTGAGCAATAGGATGAAGACATGGCTACTTTAGTACCTTGCAATTCGGTACGGGTTGAAGTTGTTACTAACCAAGCGCTGTCCTGCCAGCGTTCCTCGCCGGTAGCCTGAATATACCCATCATTATTTATTATTTTCCAGGTTGATGGAAGGATCTGTAAACTTTCAAAATCTTCGAAGAAAAGTGTTGTCTGGCCAGCTGCAGCAAATGTTACAGTTACTTCCCAAGCTTGTGATGTACCATCCTGTGCTGTAACAGTATACGCTACCGGTGAGGTAAAATTTTGTGCAACACCGCTCAAGGGCGAAACTGTTGCAAAAGCTGAAATCGTAATTGCAGGCACTAATGCGGTTACATTCGTTCCGGCCGGAACTTCGAGGCTCACTTTTTTATCAGCAGAAACAACTATTCCTGTCACAGGTGGTGTCAAATCTGCAAATTTGAAGGCTATTATATCTTTTTCGGTTGCGGGGGCAACTTTCGCAACCGTTACAATCCATTCCTGGGTCTGAGTACCGTCCTGCGAGGCTAACGAATAAATAACCGGATTTGTAAAATCATTTGGCGTGGTAGCGCTAACCTGATCATTTGTACCAACTTTTGCCGTAGCCCCGTCAGTCAAAATAAATGTTGATACCAATGCTGTAACATCTGTAGCATAAGGAACTGTAAGAGCGACCTTATGATCTGTGTTATTAATTACTCCGGCAACATTAGGAGTTAATCCTTCGAATTTATAAGTTAAAAACTCAGGTGCACCAGTAGGAGCCAGCCAGTCTTCGAATCCAGGATTTAAGATCAGGTTTGTAGTGCTGCTGCCTTCAGTGTAACTGGCATTATCGGAATAAAATGTAGCTGAACCAGTCCATGTTGCAGCTACCGACGACATTCGTATTGCTACATAAGCTATAGTAGCTGTGGCCGGTGTGGTACCTGTGTATGTAATAGTTTGCCAGTTGGGCGAATCCTCGGTTGCTGTTGTGGTTTTTCGCTCAAGGTAAGCAGTACCCGGGGCGGAATAAAACCATATCCTTGCACTGATGGTACAGGCCGGATCATTGTCGAGATAATCGATTGAAAAATTATAGGTAGTGCCTTCTGTTACATTAAATGTATCGCAGATAAAGTAAGGTGTTCCATCATCAGTAAAGGTATATTTCAAGGAATTAAAACCTTCAGTTTTGATAACAGGCTCGTTAACGATGGTCGAGGTCTTGGTAGGGTCATATAACGACTCTGTCCAGTTTAGAACGGTTGAACCCGGAACAATAACCGGGGGAGCCCATTCCTCAAAACCTGGATTCTGAATCAGGTTGGTGGTGCCTGATCCTTCGGTATAAATGCAATTGTCGGCATAAAACATGGCTGAACCTGCCCAGGCAGCAGCTACTGACGACATTCTGATTGCGACATAAGCAATTGTTGCAGTGGCCGGTGTAGTGCCTGTGTAGGTTATGGTTTGCCAGTCAGGCGAATCAACTGATGCCGTAGTAGTCTTTCTTTCGAGGTAAGCAGTTCCAGGTGCCGAATAAAACCAGATACGTGCACTTATGGCTCCGGCCGGATCATTGTCGAGGTAATCAATCGAAAAATTGTAGGTTGTTCCTTCGGTAACATTAAAGGTATCGCAGATGAAATAAGGAGTTCCATCATCAGTAAAGATGTATTTCATCGAACTCATCCCCTCAGTTTTCAACACAGTTTCTTTTGTAATGACCGACGTTTTTAATGGATCATACAACGACTCTGTCCAATGGAGAGGTTGAGCACTCAGATTTATGCCGAGTAGAGCTGAAACAATTAAGAGTAAAAGTTTTGATTTCATATGCATTGGTTTAGGTGAATAAATAGGGATTAATTTCTTTTATAGACCTTATACACCCCATGTTTCCAATCTACTTAATCAGTATAAAAAAAAATTCATCGTAAATCCCTGAAATTAATTTGATAAGTACCCAAAATCAGTCTGGTAAAGCCTTACTGTAATCTTCTTCTTTTTTATAAAACGTTTTGTATTTTACGGTTTAGGCCTGAAAAACTCCAATAGAAATTCAAAATCAGGAAGGCAGAGGATAAAAATTGAACAGGAAATCCTTTAACATCAACTACAATTTCAACTTAGGTTTCAGAATAGAATCATTAGGTTCTACTACGAATTGAATGGACTTTAACTTTTTAGAGGCCATAAGGCCGAAGTAAGAAGACGGAAAAAAGTGCCAATTTGAGGCTTGGTTCTCTTAATGGAAAATATCCTGTTAAAGGTATTTTTTCAGCAATGACCTACCTACATAGATAAATGAAGTTTAAAGGAAACTTCTGACTTTCGTCTTCTGACTTCCGACAAAATACATATACCCACTAAAATAACAGTAGAACCAATTAATAAGCACATAATGAACAATTGTTCGTGTTTTTTAAAAGATTTTTTTAATCTGCTTAAGTGATTAATGCAAATCAGGTGTATTTAGTACGAACTGAAAAATACACAAACCAATGAATGTATGCATATGAGAAAGATCTTTACAATTGTTATGCTGCTGATACTGATTGCTACCGGGGCATATGCACAGCAAACCGTCACCGGCAGAATAACATCATCATCAACTGGCGAATCTTTGCCTGCTGCCACTATTAAAATAGCAGGCACTTCCACCGGATCACTCACCGACATAGACGGGAACTACTCAATCCGGATTTTAAGCCCTGACGATGCACTCGAAATAAGTTATATCGGGTATGTGATGCAAAACATAAAGGTTGGTGACCAGAAGGTAATTAATGTAGCCCTGGTGCAAAACATGCAGGTACTGGAAGGGGTTATGGTAACAGCGATGGGAATCAAGGCTGAGAAAAAATCAATTGGATATGCGGCTCAGCAGGTTGATGGTGGAGATCTCAGCAATGCAAAAACCGGCAACATTGTGAATGCTTTAAGCTCAAAAGTGGCCGGACTTGAAGTTATTAGTTCGTCAGGAACTCCGGGTTCTTCGTCAAGTATTACTATCCGTGGCCGTTCGTCCCTGCGAGCCGGGGGCAACTCACCTCTTTTTGTTGTGGATGGTATTCCTATTGATAACAGCTATGAGGGAAGTTATGTATACGACTATGCTAACCGTGCTATTGACCTGAATTCTGACGATATTGAATCTGTATCTGTTTTGAAAGGTGCTTCGGCAGCGGCTCTATACGGAATCAGGGCTGCCAACGGGGCAATCTTGGTTACTACCAAATCAGGGAAAACAAAAAACGGGATTAAAAAAAGCATCAGTATTAAAACTTCTCTCGGGTTTGATAAGGTAAACAAATTACCCGAAAAACAGACTATGTATGCACAGGGATCAAATGGTATTTATTCCAACACTTCCAACCTGAGCTGGGGTCCGTTGATGGATACACTGAGATATGACGGGGCAACAGATTATCCTAAAGATAAAAATGGCAGAATCGTAGGCATGAGCGATCCGTCTGCAACCGATAAACATGCCATCGCATACCCGGTTGATAATTTTTTCGAAACAGCCATTACGAGCAATACATATCTAAACATGTCAGGAAACACTGACTATGGAAGCTACATGTTTTCAGCCGGCCATCTCGATCAGGCGGGAGTTGTTCCACTTAGCAATTTTAAACGCACAAATGTAAAGGTGGCAGGTGACGCAAAACTAACTGATAAATTTAAAATTTCGGGTACTGCCAACTACTCAAAATCACTAAGTAATCTTACGCAAAAGGGAAGCAACCTTTCGGCTGTGATGGTCGGTTTAATGCGCAATACACCTTCGTTTGACCTTACCAACGGAACAAGCGACCCCGTTAACGATCCCACAGCCTACATGTTTCCTGATGGGACCCAGCGAATGTATTACAGTCAGTATGACAATCCATACTGGTCAATAAATAAAAACCAGGCCACTTCCGATGTGAACCGGATTATCGGTAATACACAGCTTGATTACCAGATTTTTTCCTGGTTTAACGCAATGTACCGATTAGGCATCGATTACTACACTGAGCGCCGGAATTCTTTTTTCGATAACAACTCCAGCGATACGCCCAACGGGTATGTTACTGCGAGTACGTATAATTTCAGCGGTATCAATTCGGATCTTGTGTTAAGTGCTGAAAAAGAGCTTAACAAAAACCTAAAAATGAATATTTTAGCCGGGCATAACTATTATATAAAAGAAACATATACCAATAGCCAGCGTGGTGATTCACTCATACTTCCAAACTTTTACGACCTCAGCAACACTGCAGTTACATCCGGCAATGATAACCAAACAGCCTATAAAATAGTTGGCGTTTACTTTGATGTAAAATTCAGCTACAAGGGTTTTCTGTATTTTAACACAACCGGACGTAACGACTGGTCGTCAACACTTTCGAAAGGAAATAATTCATTTTTCTATCCTTCTGTTAATGCAAGTTTCATTTTTTCCGATGCTTTCGGATTAGATCAGGGCAAGTTTTTCAATTATGGTAAGATAAGGGCTTCCTGGGCCGAAGTTGGTAACGATGCACCCATATATTCCCTGCAAAATTACTATTCAGCCATTCTGGGGGGCATCAGCGGTCAAACTTCGTTTGCTACCGAGCGTACCATTGGAAATGTTAACCTTAAACCAGAAACTACACGTTCATCCGAAGTAGGTCTCGACCTACGCTTTCTTGGTAATAAACTGGGCGTTGATCTAGCCGTTTATCAATCAAAAAGTATCGGCCAGATTGTAAGTGTACCTGTAGCGTATGCAACAGGATTTGACCACATGCTCATGAATGCTGGCGAAATTACAAACACAGGTATTGAAGCACAAATATCGGTTACTCCTGTTGACCGAAAAGGATTTGTTTGGGATATGATGTTCAACTTCACCCACAATAAGAATATGGTTGTTGACCTTCCAGAGGGTGTTCCCTTACTTGACTTTGAAACTACGGGGATAAGCAGTACACGCTCAGTAGCCATTGAAGGCCAGCCTTATGGAGTGCTTTATGGAACCCGCTACCTACGAAACGAAGCCGGGCAAATAATTATTAGTAACAATGGTTACCCATTGGTTGACGTGCTTCCAGGAGTAATAGGCGATCCTAATCCCGATTTTATGCTGGGCATAAGGAATACGTTTAACTACAAAGGTTTTCAGCTTACATTTCTCTTCGATATAAAGCAAGGTGGAGATGTTTACAACGGCACAAAAAATGTTATGTATTCGATGGGAACAAGTAAAATAACCGAAAACCGCGACGAAGATTTTGTGTTTCCAGGTGTGAATGTTAACACGGGTGAGCCTAATACGGTGGTAATTAAGCGTAACAGAGACTATTATGCATCACAGGGCGGACTGGCAGGTTTATCGGAAGCGGCCATCGAAGATGGATCCTATGTGCGCTTGCGCGAATTAGGATTTACTTATAGCATGCCGGCTAAGTGGTTATCAAAAACTCTTTTTAAGGGTATCGACCTGGGTATCAACAGCCGGAATCTTTTACTCTGGACCAAATATTCAGGCATTGACCCCGAAACAAACCTTTCAGGTGTTTCGAACAGCTTGGGGCGCGACTATTTCAATATGCCCAATACTAAAAGTGTGGAATTCAGTGTTCAGTTGTCGTTTTAATCAATCAGAAACTAAAAATTATGAAAACAACAAAATATATTCTGCGGTTCCCTTTGATGCTGATATGCATACTGTTGCTCAACAGTTGCGAATTTGAAGAAACCAATATCAATCCCAACAATCCTTCCAAAGTACCTCCTTCGGTGATGCTGCCATTTAACCAGGAATCACTTGCAAGTATGAGCATAAGTTCACCCCAGGTAATGTCGGGTATTTTTATGCAGTATTACGAAGGAATCGAAAATCATCCTTTACAGGTACAGCAATACATTCTCAACGAAGCCCTTTATGTTGATTGGGACTGGAATGACTATTACGATGGCCCTATGATAAACCTGAAAATAATGATTGATCTGGCTGAAAAAGAGGGCTCATATTATTATGCTGGAATAGGTAAAATACTATTGGCGAATTGCTTTGGCAATATGACTTCGTTATGGGGCGATATCCCTTATAATGATGCACTTCAGGGATCTTCGAACCGTAATCCGGTATTTGATTCGCAGGCATTGATATACGATTCCATCCAGCAATTACTCGACAATGGCATACAGGATCTGCAGAAAAATTATGAAGGGAGCAAACCTGCCAATGACGATATCATTTTTGGTGGTGATGCTACCAAATGGATTCAGGCTGCTTACGCGCTGAAAGCCCGGTATTATATGCACCTCACCAAACGCACATCAGAATTGGAGTACAACCCGGCACAGAAAGCCCTGGAGGCCACAGCCAATGCAATGCAGACAAGTGATGCAGATATGGAATATCCATTTGGTTATTCCGCTGCCGAATACAATCCTTTTTACTCATACACTCTGCTGAATTATATTCTGCCAAATTCATATTTCACCAACCTGATGCTTCAGCTAAATGATCCGCGAAAGTCTTTTTACTATAAAAAGAAATTCGGCGAAGCAACTCTGAATGGCTTGTATTTTACATCGAGCAGCTCCCCGGTTTTGCTGATTACTTATTTTGAACTCAAGTTTATTGAGGCAGAAGCAAGGTTGCGCCTAAATGTTAGTGACCCGCTGGCACAGGTAGCACTTCACGATGCAATTACTGCCAGCATTAATAAGATTACCGGAAACACAACATCGGTAGAAACCATTACCGAATACCTTAATGCCAATGCAATGCTCACGGGTGAGTTCAACAGCGATCTGAAAACCATTATAAGTCAGAAGTATATTGCGATGTTTGCTTCCATCGAGTCATGGACCGATTACCGTCGTACAGGTTTTCCTGAGTTAATCCCCAACGAGGGTGGCGATCACAACCAAAATCCGGGTGGCAATATACCACGCAGGTTTGCCTACCCTCAGACCGAACGTTTATATAACAAGAATTTCCCTTCCACTCTGCCAAATCTGCAGGATCGTTTCTGGTGGGATAAGTAGGCATTGATACCTGCTTCTTCCCGGAAATTATAATTCAGGTCAGGTTTGCATACTGACCTGAATTTTTTTTTTTGATTCAGGAGGGTTTAGATTGTAAAGTTCCATTTCTGCTTATGTACTTCTCCAGTCTGAATACTAAAATTAGTTTATTTATATAATTTTCTCTCCCGCAAACGATTGCATCAAAAAACGGTGTTTTATATGGTTTCTTTTCTTATATCTTTGCCAAACCAAATTACTAACATATGAAAAATATAACCCTGCTTTTTATAAGCATTTTTGTTTTCCGCACTGCTTTCGCACAGGTGTCAATAGATCATATGGAGCCTCCATTCTGGTGGACAGGCATGAAAAATAACACCCTGCAACTGATGATCCATGGGAAAGATATTGGCAAAACCAAAGCTGCAATTGAGTATAATGGAGTGAAAGTAAAAAACTCGGTCAGCACCGGCGACGATTATTTATTTGTTGATCTGGTAATCGGTAACAGCGCAAAACCGGGTATGATTTCCATTGATTTCAAAGATAAGGACAGCGTAATGGTCAATTATAAATACGAACTTAAAGCACGCCTTACCGGTTCAGCCAAACGGGCTGGTTTCACAACTGCCGATATGATGTATCTTATTATGCCTGACCGTTTTGCCAATGGCGATCCTAATAACGACGATATGCCCGGTATGCTCGAAAAAGCCGATCGTACCAATCCTAATGGTCGCCACGGCGGTGATATCAGGGGAATTACCGAACACCTCGATTACCTGTCAAAACTGGGAGCAACAGCATTGTGGTGTACCCCTTTTCTCGAAAACAATATGCCTGCCTATTCCTATCACGGCTATGCGATAACCGACCTCTACAAAGTTGATCCGCGTTTCGGAACTAATGATGATTACCGCATGATGGTGGATGCCGCCCATAAAAAAGGAATAAAAGTAGTTATGGATATGGTTTTTAATCATTTCGGAACCAATTCGTACTGGATGAACAACCTGCCAACCAAAGACTGGGTGAACCAATGGCCCGAATTTACCCGTTCCAATTACCGGGGAGGCGTTATCACCGATCCGTATCGCTCGCAATACGACGAAAAGAAAATGGCTAACGGATGGTTCGATGTTACCATGGCCGATTTCAACCAGAAAAATCAGTATGTCGCCAAATATTTGATTCAAAACAGCATTTGGTGGGTCGAATTTGCCGGTCTGGATGGAATACGTCAGGATACATATCCCTATCCCGATAAGGAATTTATGGCCGATTGGATGAAAGCGCTTCGTGATGAATATCCGAATTTTAATGTAGTCGGCGAAGCCTGGATCAACTACCCTCCCCAGATCAGCTATTGGCTTGATAATAAGAACAATAATGATGGTTATCGTTCAAATCTCACTCATGCTTTTGATTTCCCTCTTATGATGGCCATTCAGAAAGCCTTTACCGAAAACGAAGGCTGGGATACCGGCCTGGCGCGTTTGTACGAATTGCTTTCGCAGGATTTCCTCTACAGCGATCCTTCTAAACTGATAACCTTTGCAGATAACCATGATATCGAACGTACTTTCCCTGTTTTAAAAACACCCGAAAATGTAAAAATGGCACTTGCTTTCCTTGCCACCACCCGCGGTATGCCGATGATTTATTATGGTACCGAAGCACTTCTCGACAGGGGTACATTAGAAGGCGATCCCGGAAAACGGAAAGATTTCCCCGGTGGCTGGCAGGGTGATGAAGTGAATATGTTTACAGGTGAAAATCTGAGCAGCGAACAGAAAGACATGAAAGATTATATGTCCGCACTTTTCACATGGCGCAAAGGAAATAAAACGGTGCAGGAAGGCAAGCTAACTCATTATATCCCCGAAGATGGTACGTACGTGTATTTCCGCACCCTGGGTAAGGAATCGGTTATGGTGATAGTCAATAACAACGAAAAATATCTTAAAACACTTACTACCAGTCGTTTCGACGAAAATCTGAATGGATACAAAAGCGGGAAAGATATTTTTACCGGTAGCCAGATCACGGATCTCAGCAAAATTGAAGTTTCTGCAAAAAGTGTGAAGATTATTGAGTTATCGAAGTAAAAGGCTGGAAGTCGGAAATTGGAAGCGTGAAGTCTTTTATACGAAACGGTAAGTCTATTGTCGGACAGATAATATAATCAGAAATTGAGTGGAGGATAAAAAACATAATCAATTAATTGAAGTTGCCGGCAATAATAATTTAGTTTTGGCAGCTCTTCCGACTTCTGACCCCTGCCTTCCGACTTTCATCCTGTTCACAATTTAAAAAAACAACCATTATCGATGAAATTCATTCGCCTTTTGGGAATAGCTCTGTTCCTCCTGTTTTACCAGCTTTCGTTTGCCCAGCTAATCTGGCTTGTACCCGAAAATCCTTCGGTAACCGATTCGGTTACTTTGTTTTTCAACGCCTCCGAAGGCAACAAAGCTTTAAAAGACCTTCGTGATGATGTTTACCTTCACACCGGTGTTATCACCAACAAAAGCCTCGATGGGCACGACTGGAAATATGTAGTCGGTAACTGGGGAAAAGATGACAAAAGTGTGCTGATGAAGCGCGAAGGTGAAAACCTGTATTCCTTTCGCTTTGTAATAAACTCTTTTTATAAACTCAGGCCCGACGATGTTGCCAACCAGCTTGCCTATGTTTTTCGGAATCAGGATGGAACCCTTGTCGGGAAAACGAAAGACAACGACGATATTGTTGTCCCGGTAAACGGTTATGTACCAAAAGTTCATGAAGCAGCAGCCGGTAACCGTGAAGTACATAAACTTACCAGGATGGAGCAACTACCCGCATTTTGGAATATTTTCACTGATAAAGGGATAATTGTTTTAAAACCTTATTCCGAAAGCCTTATCGAAGTAACTTATTTCCCTGAAGGAGTTTCAGAAGCCGATCCCTCGCATTCCGTGATTATGAAACCCGGCAAAGTTTCGCTTACTTCGGAGGAGGTTCCAAATGGCTATATTCTCCGCAACGGCAGTATGACTATTACCGCTAATGCCGATCCCTTTTATCTCACCTACATTTATAAAGGCGACACATTACTTAGCGAAGAAAGCAGTTTTTTCAATAATCCCGGCAATACAGGTGTGCGCTTTTCGATGAAAGCTGACGAAAAAGTTTATGGAACCGGCGAAAGAGCCATGCCTATGGATCGCCGTGGTAAAAAACTCCAACTCTACAACAGGCCTTTCTATGGCTACGAATACGGTGCAGCCATGCTTAACTATTCGGTTCCTATGACTATTTCGTCAAGGAAATACGCTATACTTTTCGATAATCCGCAGAAAGGGTTTGTAGATATTGGCTTCACCGAACCCAATGTTACTGAGTGGAACGCCATGGGAGGAACAGCACGTTATTATCTTATCGCTGGAACTTCCTTTCCGGATATTTCCAATTCATACACGCAACTCACCGGACGTCAACCTTTACCTCCGCGCTGGGCATTGGGAAACCTGCAAAGCCGCATGGCATACCGCAACCAGCAGGAAACCGACAGTATTGTCACGCTGATGCTGAAAAAGGATTTCCCGATGGATGCCATTATCCTCGACTTTTACTGGTTTGGCGACAACATACAGGGACACCTCGGCAAACTCGACTGGTACAAAAAAGCATGGCCCGATCCGGTAGGAATGATTGAAAAATTCAGGAAACAGGGAATAAAAACCATACTTATCACCGAACCCTATGTAATAGATACTGTGGCTAATCATGCCGATGCTGCTGCAAAAGGTGTTTTTGTAACCGATAGTTTGGGCAATACATATATCGACAAACAATTTTATTTCGGTGCCGGAAGCCTGATCGATATTTTTAAACCCGAAGCCCGCGATTGGTTCTGGCAGAAATACAAAAAGCAGATTGACATAGGAATCGCAGCCTGGTGGGGCGATTTGGGAGAGCCCGAAAGCCATCCCTCAGATATTTATCATGTAAATGGCAAAGCCGACCAGGTACATAATATTTACGGCCATTACTGGGATAAAATGTTATTTGAAAAATACGCCGAAAATTATCCGAACACACGGCTATTTCACCTTCAGCGTTCCGGGTTTGCAGGCTCGCAGCGTTATGCAGCTTATCCCTGGACAGGCGATGTTTCGCGCAGCTGGGGCGGATTACAAGCCCAGCTTCCATTATTGCTAACCATGGGAATGAACGGTCTCGGTTATATCCATTCCGATGCCGGCGGATTTGCGCAAGGAGTTAAGGACGATGAACTTTATACCCGCTGGCTTCAGTTTGCAGTTTTTACACCCATTCTCAGGCCGCATGGTTCGGGGCATCCAAGTGAGCCGGTTTACTGGAGCACCCAAACCCAGGAAATTGTTCGTAATTATATGAAATTGCGTTACGCAATGCTCCCTTACAATTATACACTTGCCTATCAGAATGCCACTACCGGGTCGCCGTTGATGCGCCCGCTTTTTTATCAGTTTCCTGATGATACAGCCGCTTGTAACGCCGAAAACCAATACATGTGGGGCGAAAACCTGATGGTTGCACCGGTGATTGAAAAAGGAAAACAAGTTCAACGTATTTATCTGCCTGAAGGACAATGGTTCGATTTTCACACGGGTATTGAGTACACAGGAAAATCATGGATTGACTTCCCGCTGAATATCGAAAATATTCCGATATTCGTTAAGGAGGGAAGTTTTATCCCAATGACAAAACCCCTCACCTCTACCGACTATTACAAGGCAGATAATTATGTGGTACGGTATTATCCTTCCGGGAAATCAGCGTTTATACAATTCGAAGATAATGGACTCGACAGCAAATCGTTGAGTGAGGGAAAATATGAACTGATCACATACCAAGGTACAAGAGAATCAAATAAGACAACTGTTAACGTTACCAAAACAGGATCGTGGGAAGTAATGCCTGCAAACCGTTCAATGCGTTTTGAGATCAGGATGAATGACAACCCTTCGGAGGTAAAAGTGAATGGAAAAACCATAAAAATCAACGCCGAAAAAGGAAAACCTGCCGGGTACAAGACAACCTGTACACAAAACGACAATTGGCTCTATGTAAACTTTACCTGGGATGGGAAACCCATAAAGATAGAAGTCCTTGACCATATATTACCGTAAAGACGCGATGCTCGCGTCTCATATTTACGATGCTCGCGTCT
>JBBSDC010000029.1:0-36209 GCA_038249705.1 Bacteroidales bacterium
AAGAAACGCTGGAGTTGCAGGTACAAATGGATGGGGAAAATATTAGTATTTCGGGAAATGGCTGCAAATAAAAAATCTTTGGTCCACCTTGTGATTTACAAAACCAGAATATGAGAAAAATTTATGCCCTACTTGTATTGCTCACTTTTATCACTATTGATTTGCACTCTCAGGTTAAATACAGTGGAAAAGTTGAGTCGGGATTCCTGATGTATCGCTTTAGGTTAATTAATTACGATATGGATCCTGGATATGACTGGAAAGGCTATAATCTTGATCAAAAGCAAGATGGAATCGATTTAAACCTGATAAATGGAATAAGTTTGTTCGAAAAGCGATTGTTTGCCGGAGCAGGTATTGGATACCAGAATTTTGAAGGCATAAACGGAATAACCGTTTTTGGTGACATTGAGTATTTACCTCTGAAATCAAGACTTACACCTCTTCTGAATATAAAAATCGGGTACGACCACATCTGGAACCAATATGATGGCGGCACAGGTACTGCTTTAGGAGAATTTACTGCCGGCATCAACTATAAACTAAACGAAAAACTAAATGTTTTCCTGAAATCAGGAATACTTTTTACTCAACAATCATCATTAGTTCCTATACGAATTGGAATAGGATTCTGAAAATCAGTTAAAATGAAAATAATTTTTCGCGTTTTTCTTATTTGTTTATCTTTTTCATCATTCAATTCTTTAGCCCAGGAAAAAGTGACAGAACCCCGGAAATGTCAAATAGGAATAAGCTATTCTTCTTTCGGGAGCAATGATTTGATTTATTTTCAGCAATTAGAGGGGGCTGCCAGTTATAAGGGAGAAAAATTTTTTACCCTGGGATTAATTTATCTGTATCCGCTTAAAAACAAAATAGATATTGAAACCGGTATTGAATACTCGAACCATGAAATCAGCATTATGCCAAATGTGCCACCAGGAATTGATAATAAACCTAACAGTGCATTTATGTCGCTTGTAAATATTCCGGTAACTGCCCGGTTAAATTTTTTAAAATATTTTTTTATTAATGGCGGATTATTTCTCGATATTGATGCAGGAACTTCGGAACAGAACAGCCAAACCGGAATAGGAGCAATGATGGGTTTAGGTATCAGGTACGATCCTGGATATAGGATCTCAGTTTTTGTGAATCCTTATTTTAAAGTGCATTCATTAATTCCGTTTTCAACAAACGATTACCATCAGAGGCTAATGGAATCCGGATTTAGATTTGGATTGGCCTACTGCATGTAATAAAATTTTCGTTCTTTGCGTTTAACATTGCGTCATTGCGTTTAATAAATATTAAGCCTGATAAAAGATAGGAGCCATTAGAATTTTGCTCAAAACTAAAATAATATATCAAATACTCCTCTCCTGCCTTCTAATTATCGCGGTCAAAACCTCCTTTGCTCAAAACCTTAACAAAAAAATCACTATCGAAGCCCACGACCAGCCGCTGGGCGAAGTGATTAAACAAATGAGCGAAAAAGGCAACATCCTTTTTTCATATAATTCTGAAAGCCTTCCCACCGATAAAAAAATTACCATTGTTGCCCACAACACGCCCTTATCAGTAATTTTCGAAAAAGTTTTTACAGCCAATGGAATTGAATTCACGGTTTCGGAAAAGCAGGTGATCCTGAAACCCGGCAAAAAAGTGCTGCAAGCAAAAACTGACAATCCTTTGACCGCCTCGAAGAAATATACCATCAGCGGGTATATCCGCGACAAATCAACCGGCGAAGTAATTATAGGTGCCAACGTTTACGATCAGGCATCCTTGCAGGGAACTACAACCAATTCCTATGGGTTTTATTCTTTATCTCTGCCTCAGGGCGAATATGTTATCACGAATTCATATGTTGGATATACCGCTGCACCACAACAACATACGCTTCATAAAAACATCGAACTGAACGTGGAACTCAATCCCGCTTCTACCAATATGAGCATTGTTGAAATAACTGCAAATCCGGATGAGGAGAAACTTCTGACAAACCAATCGGGCAACATACATTTTTCACCTGCTGTGCTGAAACAGATTCCGGGTTTTGCCGGTAATGTAGATATGCTCAAATCGCTGCAAAATATACCCGGTATTGTTTCATTTGGCGACGGATCAGCGATGTATTACGTCCGTGGTGGCAACAGCGATCAAAACCTTTTACTTATTGACGAAGCGCCCATTTATAATCCCTCGCATATGTTTGGTTTCTTTTCGGCTTTGGCTCCGGATGCAATTAAAGATGTGGTGGTTTACAAGGGCGATTTCCCGGCTAATTATGGTGGCAGACTTTCATCGGTAATTGATGTGCGGTCGCGCGATGGAAACCTGAAACGGATTGGATTTGCAGGAAACATCGGGCTTTACACAACCGACCTCACGTTAGAAGGTCCCATAGTGAAAGAAAAAAGTTCTTTCCTTATTTCGGGTCGTAAATCGAATCTGAACTGGCTTCAGTATTCGGGTATCCATAACAGCGATTATAATTTTAATTTTTACGATTTCAACGCCCGGTTTAACGTAATGATAAACCGCAACAACCGGCTTTTCCTAACAGCTTATACAGGCAGCGATGTGTTTGAACGATACAGCTCTCAAAATAACAATACGTTTGGCATAAGCTGGCAAAATACAGCCGGAACCCTCCGGTGGAACCATATTTTCAACAACCGGCTTTTCAGCAACACAACTTTTTCGGTAAGCCGCTACAATTATTACCTTAATATTGTTAAGGAACTCGAAAACTACTGGAATTCATCCATTTCGAATGCTACACTAAAAACGGATTTCTCATGGTTCCTGAATCCGAAAAATACGATTAAAACCGGTTTTGAAATAAACAGCCATGCATCCAACCCCGGGAATATGAATTATTCGCAAACCGAAATTCAATCGAAACTGCCGGTAATTTCGGAATACCAGAGTACCGAAATAGGAATATATTCCAGCAATGAGCAAAAAATCGGCAATAAGCTTTTGGCTCGTTACGGTTTCAGGCTTACGCGATGGAACAATCTGGGGCCCTCATCAGTTTACTTTTTTGATGCCAACCATACTGTAATTGATACTATCGAAGTAGCGAGAAACACTATTTACAGTAGTTTTCTGAACTTTGAACCAAGAATAAACCTGCGTTTCGTACTTAGCGAAGTATCTCTTATTCAGTTCAATTATAATCACTCCGTACAACATTTGCAGGTTTTGAGCAACTCAACCAGCCCGTTTACTTCGCTCGAAGTCTGGGTGCCAAGCGGCCCGAATATTAAACCACAGAAAGCTAACCAAGTTTCAGCCGGTTATTCGACCAGTGTGTTTAAACGAAAATTCAGGTTTTCGGTGGAAGCATTTTATAAAAAACTTTACAACCAGATTGATTATAAAGATCATGCCAATATGCTATTAAATCCACTTTTGGAGGGCGAACTTCGATTTGGCGAAGGCAATTCCTACGGAATTGAAACCCTGCTTCATAAAAACACAGGGAAACTTACAGGATGGATCAGCTATACCTGGTCGCGGGCCACGAAACAAATTGAAGGCGTAAACAATGGCGATATGTATCCGGCCAACTACGACCGGCCTCATAATATTTTTATCACCTTAGCCTATAACAACGGCAAACACTGGCGGTTAGCATCGCACTGGATGTACTTAACCGGAGCTCCGTTTACATCGCCAACAGGTTTTTACTTTGTTAACGGATATTCCGTTCCCGTTTACAGCGATAAAAACAACGATCGTTTCCCCGATTATCACAGGCTTGATATATCAGTAACCTATGCGCTCAGCAAGCCGGAGAAAAAGTTTCAGCACCACCTTATGCTCACCATTTACAATGCTTATGGAAGGCATAATCCTTTCACCCAAAACTTTAATAAAATAATGGACGACAACGGAAATTTTGTTGTCCCGGCAAATTTCGAAGGCGATGTTGAAATAATTCCTACCTCCATTTCGGTAGCTGGAGCTATTCCTTCCTTAAATTACACGTTCCGTTTCTGATGCAAAAACTTTTTACATACCTGATTATCATCTTGTTGCTTGCTTCCTGTGAACAATTGTCAGAACATGCTTTGCAAACTGCCGATCATGATTTTATTGTTGTAGATGGAATGATAACCAACGAAGTGAAATTTCACACTATTACTCTTTCAAAACCAGTTTCGCAACCCAACGAAAAGCCGCAGCCTGTAAGCGGTGCCATTATATTGGTTTCGTCCGGACAACAAGTGTTTAGTTTTCGCGAAGATTCGGCTGAAGCCGGCAGATATATTTCGGATATTCAGTTTACAGGGATCAGGAACAGGACATACTCGCTTCTGATTACAGCCGGCACAAAGGTATATTCAGCAAAGGCAGTACTTGAACCACCTGTTCTGCTTACTGAATTTATCCCAATAGAGTATGTAAAAAACACCGATGACGACAATTTCCGGATCACTAAAATTCCATCAAACTATAATCCGGCAAATTATGCCATGTATGAAATTATGCTCGACTGGTCGTCGGCAGCTGGTTACGAAACTAAGAAACCTGATTCGTGCAAGGCAAAACTTTACTATTACACCCTGCCAACCATTGATGTAAGCGAAGTTTTTGCGCCGGGAATCGAAAAAGTTACTTTCCCTGCCGGAACCATCATGACTCAGAGACGATATTCACTCACATACGATCATGCTTCGTTTATAAGGGCTTTATTGTTGGAAACCACATGGGCAGGCGGGTATTTCAATACGGCACCGGCAAATATTCCAACCAATATGAGCGAAGGAGCAGCCGGGTTTTTCGGAGCTTGCGGAGTTATGGAAAAATCAGAAATTGTTGAATAATGAATCTCTTGGTGCGGATTTAACATTTCAAACAGTCGCACTGAGCGATGATTGGTCAGCGCAGCCGAACCAAGACGAAGTGTCAAACTCTTCGAAAAAAAAATCTCCCCCGCATCAGGGTAAAAACAAATGTGAGTGTATAATAAATGTAAACAGTTATTCACTCCATCAAAAACAACCAAATAAACATGATTATGAAAACTAAAAGATTCTTTCACCTGGCAGTTATTCTTGTTACAGTAATTGCACTCACATTCACTTCGTGTGCAAAAGAAGACCTCAGCCCCACCGATGCAAATCCGGAGTCGCTCAGCCAACTTACAACCGACGAAAATAATATCGAAAGTATAATGAATGATGCTATCAGCGATGTAAGCGGTGTAATGTCAAACAACAGTGGCAAATTAAAATCTACAGCATGGCTGCCATGCAATGCTACTGTTGACTCACTGGCAGTTGTTAACGATACAGTTACCATGTACATTACTTATAATGGATTAAATTGCAATGAAACACGCAACCGCACCGGGAAAATAGAAATTAAAAAGAAAGTTGGCACTAACTGGCATAAGGCAGGGGCAACCGTTGTTTTCAGGTATATTAATTTTACCATTACACGTGTTGCTACCAATAGTTCAGTTACACTTAATGGGACCAAAACCCTTGTAAATGTAAATGGTGGTATTCGCTGGATGGTAGGAACCTATATCGATTCGTATGTGGAGAAAGTAAGCGGCACCATGCAGGCCAGTTTTGATAACGGTGGCAGCCGCACCTGGAACGTGGCTCGCCAGTTAACCTACACAGGCACTCCTGGTCAACTGATTCTTGCCGTTGACGGATTCGGAACAGCAGGCAGCTATAACAACCTGGTAGTATGGGGAACCAACAGGATGAATGAAGAATTTTATACACAAATCACACAATCAGTCGTTCACAAAGAAGTGTGCAATGCTGATCCGGTTTCAGGAATTAAAATTCACCAGATTCCATCTGATAGTAAAAGTGCAACTATCACTTTCGGATTCAACGATAATAATGAGCCGATTGTTGGTGATGAATGCCCGACCCGCTACCGTGTGGATTGGCAGAAAAACAACCAGTCAGGCACATTTTACCATCCTTTGTAAATCTTAATTCTTGTATTCACTTCCGCTTTAACTAACGAAAAGCTAATCTGAAAAGGTTGGCTTTTTTTATGACGTTATGCTGTTTTAAGTCTCATTTTCAGGTATTGGCTGGGCGAAACACCTTTTATCTTTTTAAACTGCTCATTAAAATTTGATACATTATTAAACCCGCTTTCGTAACATATACCTGAAATATTCATCTTGTCTTCCAACAGTAATTTGCAGGCATGTCCGACTCTTAACTCATTTAATACAGTATGAAACGACCTTTTTGTATGCTTTTTAAAATAGCGGCAGAAAGAAGTTGATGTCATACCTACAATACCTGAAACATTATCAAGGGTAATATTTTGTTGAAAATTTTCAATCATAAAACGGTATGCTTTGTCGAACCGATCGAAGTCGACAGATTTCCTGATTTTGGAATATCCTGTACTTGCCAGTAATTGCTTTTCTTCAGTTTTTGCCATGAATTCAAGCATATGGGTCAGTTTCAGCATTTTTTCAATTCCGGTTGCCTTAATAATTTCATACATCTGCTTCCCAATTTCAACTCTTGCCGAGCCAATAAATTTTATACCATATTGCGAAAGATGAAGCAATTGATTGATCCCATGCATCTCGGGCAAGGATGCTAAAGGCCCTTTAAAAATTTCATCCCGAAAATGTACAACCAAAACCTTGGCTCTAAGATTTGGAATATTTTGTTGATAAATAGAATCGCTCTTCCACACATGTGGCAAATTAGCCCCTATCATTCCAACATCTCCTTCTCCGAATGATTCCGAATGGTCGCCTACAAAGCGCGAACCTGTGCTTTTTTCGATATATATGATTTCTGTTTCCGGATGATAATGCCAGGGTACATCTAAGCATGGAACATCAACCTCTAGAAAATTGATACTGAATTCCGATTCGCTGGCAAGCTTTTCGTAAAAAACATCTGTTTTCATATCCCATTTCAATTTATTTGACAAATATAGGATAAAATACCATTATTCTCGGGAAATCTGCTTGTAGAACAAACTTATTTATGTATATATTTTTGTACCAATAAAGTTTCAACGGGAAACCATCCATTTACTTTGTGCTTTATTACTTATGCTCATAAATTTGATAAGCAAGGTCATTTTATCAGACAACAATTAAAAAAAGTTTAGCAATGAATAAGCATGTTATTTTTTATTAGTTTATAAAGTACACTAAGTTTCTGTAAAAAGTAGAGGTCTATTTTTACAACATAGCGTACTTTATGAACCTTCTAAATAAAAATACATGTATTTCGTTATCAGTTAATTACAGCCGTTGCCTAACACAATGATTTGTTTGTTTAAAAATATTTTTCGTCAAAGCTTGTTTTTCAGAACTATTTGTTATTATCTGCGTGTATTCTTTACACGATCTTTTTCTTGCTGTTTCTACTTCGCTATAATTGAAAATGAAACAACTTATAATTATTCCCGGTTGAAATCATTTCTGCCATTTTCATTTTCGTTGACTGATAAAAACATACAAAATGAAAGCTGACCTAATGTAATTAAAACTGGAGTACACAGTAAAGTAAAGCACCAAACTAATAACAATGAAAGCACAAGTAGACTTAAATCAAACAATTCACCGAGTACAAACCCCAAACAACCAAAATTAATTTATGAAAAAAAACCTCTACAATTACCTGCATTGTGGCATAAAAGTCAAGATGCTAATGCTTACCGGCATTTTGTGGCTGAGTGCATTCTCAGTTGTTTTTGCGCAGCAAACAACTACCGTAAAAGGCGTTGTTTACGACGAAAACAATGCTACATTACCCGGAGCAACTATTATGGTAAAAGGCTCAACCGATGGTACACTTACCGATCTGGACGGGAAATTCACTCTACAGGTACCAACAACAGCAACAACTCTTGTTGTTTCTTTTATAGGTATGGTATCGCAGGAAATTGCCGTAACTGGCGAACCTGTTAAAGTAACGCTTTTAACTTCATCAACCAATCTGGATCAGATAGTTGTAGTGGGTTATGGCGTTAAAAAGAAAAGCCTCGTAACCGGCGCTATTTCGTCAGTTAAATCTAAAGATTTAAAAACAACTTCAACCTCCAGAGCTGACCAGGCTATCCAGGGAAAAGTATCTGGTGTTATGGTATTGCCAACTTCAGGATCACCGGGAGCAGGCTCTAAAATCAGGGTAAGGGGAACCAATTCGAATTCAAATTCGAACCCTTTATATATTGTTGACGGAATGAAAACCGGTGATATTAATAATATTGATCCGGGTGATATTGAATCAATGGAAGTTTTGAAAGATGCTGCATCGTCAGCCATTTACGGAACCGAAGGTGCAAATGGTGTTATTTTAATCACAACCAAATCAGGACAATCAGGTAAAAGTGTGGTAAATTATGATTTCCAGTTTGGCATGCAAAGTGTCAGGACTGACATGAAATTGATGGATGCTACACAATATAAAAAATGGATGACCGAATCAGGACAGGTTACCCAGGATCGTTTTGAAGCAAATACGGATTGGCTCAGTGAAACTTTCCAGAGTGCACCTATGCAAAAACACCATTTATCATTTTCAGGTGGAAATGACAAAACCGTATATATGGTTTCCGGTTCATACTTAACCCAGGATGGTATAATTGGTGGCGAGAAAGCCAATTACAGCAGGTACACTACCAGAATGAATTTAAAAAGTGATGTAAAAAAATGGCTCGAAGTTGGTGGTAATTTCAGCTATAGCCATTCGAACCAAAAAAATGTAGGCCAGGATGATGAATACAGGAGCTTGGTAAACAGTGCTTTATTGATTGATCCTTTTACACCTGTTACATACTCAGGCACACCTGCACATGTACAAACCCTTTTAGATGGAGGTAATGTAATTTTAAAAGACGATAATGGCGATTATTTCGGATTAACTGAAAATGTATCAGGCGAAATGGCCAATCCTCTTGCTGTTCTTACCACTTATCATAACACTACGGAGCAGGACAAGTTGTTGGGTACAGGTTATGTTACTATTAAACCTGTTACTGGTTTAACTTTTACTTCAAGGATTGGTGTTGATTTAACCTATCAGAATCAACATATCTGGAGTCCACTTTATTATTTCTCAACTGAAAGCCAGAATGCTACAACCAATGTTACCGATAACCTGAATAAATATAATACCTGGTTATGGGAAAATTTCGCTACGTATTCAAAAGATTTCGGCGATCATTCGTTAACTCTTTTGGCAGGTTACTCAGCTCAGCAATACAAAGGTCCGGTATATACATTGTATTCAGCACCAATGGTGGCTGAAGGTGACCCATATGCAAACCAGGGTTCAACCACATCCGACCTTTACGACAGAACAGGTGGCGTTCCTACAGAAAATACTATGGCTTCCATGTTCGGCCGTCTTTCGTATAGCTACATGGGCAAATATTTACTTGAAGGATCAGTCCGCAGGGATGGAGCCAGCGAATTCCCTACCGATTCGAAATATGCAGTATTTCCTGCAGTATCAGCCGGATGGGTTATCAGCAACGAAGATTTCTTTAACAAGGACATAGTAACCTATGTAAAAATGAGAGCAAGCTGGGGTTCCAACGGAAGTAAATCAAACCTTCCAGGTAATGAGGATAAGGAATTATGGACACTTGCTGGTATTAAATACCCTGATGCAACAGGAACCTACCAGTCAGGAGCACAGATTGGCAAATTGGTAAACAAGGATTTAGTGTGGGAAAGAACCGAAATGACAGATATAGGTGTTGATGTAAGGTTGCTGAATAACAAAATCACTTTTACAGCCGACTGGTATAATAAAAACACTGAAAATCTGATTGCACCGGGTACATTCCCATCGTCAACCGGTGGTGGTATGCCATCAGTTAATGCCGGAACCGTGAGCAATAAAGGTCTTGAGTTTGAACTAAGCTATATAAACCAGGATAATGATTTCAAATACGGTGCAAGCGTTAATGTTTCAACATTGAAAAATGAAGTTACTGCTTTGGATGTTGATGCCCCTGTAATTGGAGCTGTAGTAAGGGGTTATAATTTAACCTGGTTCGAAGAAGGAGCACCGGTATGGTATTTCAAAGGTTACAAAACAGATGGTATTTTTAACGACGATGCCGAAGCTAATGCTTACAACGCAATTTATGGAACTACATTCCAGGCAGGAGATCCAATCGTAGTTGATGTGAATGCTGACAGCACAATTTCACCTATCGATCAAACACAAATTGGTAGCCCACATCCAACTTTAGTTTATGGTGGAAGCATTTTCCTTGGATACAAAGGCTTTGATTTCAATATCTCCTTACAGGGTGTTTCAGGAAATGATATTTTCATGGCCTGGTATCGTACTGACAGAGCTTTATCAAACAAACCTGCTTATCTTTTCGAGGACAGATGGACACCTGAAAACCCAGGCGCAAGCTCACCAAGAGCTGAAAACAGCAGCGATTATGTTTACCGCAGCGACCTGATGGTTTCCAACGGATCATACATGAGAATCAAGCAAATACAACTTGGATATACCCTTGCAAATTCAGTTACTTCTAAATTCGGTGTAGGATCACTCAGGGCTTATATTTCCCTCGACGATTATTTTACCTTCACCAAATACAAAGGTTTAGATCCTGAAGTAGGGAGTAATAATAACCTGAGCCAGGGTGTTGACAGAGGTCTGTATCCAATTGCTGCTAAGTTCTTGTTTGGTCTTTCAGCTAGTTTCTAATCTAAAAAAAACGAAAAAACATGAAAAAAATACTATATAGCCTGAGTATACTGATTGTACTTGCTTTTGCAGGTTGCAGTAAAGAATTCCTGGAAGTTGAGCCGTTTGGGCAGCTCTCCAGCGACAACTTCCTGAAAAATGATAATGAAGTGAAATTAGCTACCATGGGGGTTTATAACAAAATACAGGAAAACTATTCGAAAGGATCGTGGACCAGTGTGTATTTCATGAAAAACCTGCCTGCTGATGACACAAAAGCCGCAGGCCCGAATGCTGCTGATACTCCCGAATATCAATATCTTGATGATTTTAACATTTCTTCTGATAACAGTAAAATTGCTGCTATATGGACTAATTTTTACAGCACCATCAATTCGTGTAATACTATCATTAACAACGTTGGAGCAAATCCAGAAGCTACTACCGGAATGAAGACTATGGTTGGCGAAGCTAAGGCTTTGAGAGCTTTCACTTACCTCGACCTCGTTGTTATGTTTGGTGGTGTGCCTTTAATGACGGTTAATCCAGCTTCGACTGCGGAATTCAGCAAACCACGTGCATCTGTTGCTGAGGTATATGCTCAGATTGAAACTGACCTGAAAGATGCAATTGCCGTATTGCCTGTAAAGAGCGCATACTCTGCAACTGACAGGTTCCGTTTTTCAAAAGGAACTGCCGAAGCCCTTTTAGGTAAAGCTTACCTGTATCAGAAAAAGTATACAGAAGCTGCAGCTGTTTTGGCTTCATGTATTTCGAGTAACGAATATTCGCTTGAAGCTGATTATACATCTATCTGGTCGAGTTCCACTGAATTTGGTGTTGAATCCGTTTTCGAAGTTTCCTATACTTCGCAGGAAAACTACGGCTGGGGCAATTTCCCTTGGGGTGGTGGTAACGAAAGCAATATCGAAATGCAGCTCGAAGGTCCACGTGCCGACGGTGATGGTTCATTTGACTTCTCCAACTTAGATCCCACAAAATTGAATATCGTTGGCGGATGGGGATTCAATCTTCCTTCCAAAAAAATAGGTGATCTTTTATATTCGGACCCTGCTGATAAACGAATCAAAGGATCAGTAGTTTCTGAAGCTGATTATTTTGCAGCCGGCGGAGCTTACCAGGTTGGGGAATATCCTTACGATTACGAAGGCTACCTGAGGCTGAAATATGCTAACAGAGCTTCCGAAACCACTGATCCTGCTACAGGTCAGCCAGAATTAAACTTCGGTGCCAACTACAGAATTATCCGTTACGCCGATGTACTATTGATGGCTGCCGAAGCTTACAATAAAAGCAGTAATGACGGAGCCGCTCAGATAGAACTGAAGAAAATAACCGACAGAGCAGGCGTTGCAGCACATAACGAAACAGGATCAGCATTATTTGATAAAATCGTGATGGAAAGAGCTAAAGAACTTTGTTTCGAAGGTAGTCGCTACTGGGATTTAATCCGTTGGGAAATGGCTTCACAGGAAATGAGCAATATAGGCTTTGTTGCCGGAAAACATGAGCTATTTCCAATCCCGTTAAACGAGATTTTGTCCAACACTATGATGGAGGATAAAGACCAGAATCCAGGGTACTAAATCCAGTTTAATAAAAGGTTAAAAAGAAGGCTGGCAGGATAACTGATTAATTTTGAATTGAGGTTTCAAAATAAGTAGATCGTTCTCTGAATCTATTGGTTAGTTGGTTGGTTGAGCAGGTTACCTGCTCAGCCTTCTTTTTAATATTCCTTTCCATCGGAATAACAAGCAACAAAACAAGCATTAACTACACTCTTCGTTTCCTTTCACCAACCACAAGGAAATCAATTTATTACATTTCAATACAAACACTACAAGCTTTCTGAATCAAGAAACAGCTTAGCTTGCTTTTTGAATTACTTTTCTATCATTATTTTTTTAATTCTGTTGTAACATCTTAAAAGTATCTGGACTTTTACACAGAAAAATCTACTGCCAAAAACTAATGCTCACAGTCCGTTTGCCGGGTATAAGTTGAAAACATTAATGCTCTGAAACTGCTAAAATTTCAGTTGTTTGCTTACTCCCTATAAACGAAAAAATAGTTTTAACCACATTTAAAAAAGCCTATTACCTGCTAACCGAATATAATACCAAATTAGAATTTTTCTCTGCCAACTCAAAAAAACAATTCTTTACAAGAGCATTGATCAAAGGCGAAAAATCAATAAAATAAGAAACCCGTGGAAAAACTTGCAATAAAAGAAAAAATAGGTTACGCTCTTGGCGATGGTGCTGCGAACATTGCATGGCGGGGAGTTTCTACTTTTTTGTTTATATTTTATACTGATGTTTTTGGTTTAAATCCGGCTGCGGTAGGTATGCTTTTGCTTATAGCCCGTTTCAGCGATGGTGTGAGTGATATAGCTATGGGCGTAATCGGCGACAGAACCAAAACCAAATATGGAAAATTCCGTCCCTGGATATTATGGTCAGCCATACCGCTCGGAGTAATATTATCGTTGCTCTTCATGAGTCCTGATTTAAGCCCTACCGGAAAAATAATTTATGCCTATACTACCTATATTATATTTACACTGATATACACCGCCAACAACATTCCTTACGGCGCGCTGATGGCTGTAATGACTGGCGACGATAAAGAACGCACAAGCCTGGGCTCATACCGCATGGTTGGCGCTTTTACAGGTGGAATGCTGGTACAGGGTGCATTACTGCTTTTGGTTGCCAATTTTGGAAACATTAATCCAAGCATTGACGTAAACAAACTGGATACGAAAAAATTTGAAGTAAGCGTTTCGTCGCCCAGAGATGTGGAAAATGTGAACATTAAAACTGATAATGGAATTGCTGTGTTTACCTGGGCTAAAGCTTTAAATACCGATAGCGCGAATATTCCCACTCAGGGAAAGAGTTTTTCGATGAAAGCTCAGCAAGAATATTCCTTTATTGTAAGTGGTGAAGAAAACATTACTATCGAAAGCATTTCGATTATCGACCAGAAAAGAGGATATAGCTATTCTATTTATTTATTGTCTGTTGTACTGTCGTTGGCACTCATTATTACATTTTATACCACCAGAGAACGCATAACACCACCCAAAGAACAGAAAACGAATTTAGGAAAAGATTTAAAAGATTTGTTCCGGAACAGGCCATGGATAATACTTTTACTCATCGGTTTATTGTTTCAGATTTACAATTCAATTAAACAAGGAATTGTAGTAATTTATTTTTCGCATTACCTGCACGATCAGCTTTTGGCCGGATCGTATATGGCCGGATTGATGCTGGCTTCTATCGGAGGCGCTATGATCACATCACCTTTGGCAAAAAGGTTAGGTAAGCGAAACCTGTTTATCTACGCCTTACTGTTTTCGGGTGCAGTAAATGCATTACTTGTTTTTTGCGGACCCGATAACATTAGCGGCATTTTTGCAATAGGAATCATTTCCGAAGCCGCTGCCGCTATATTCCCAACCCTGTTTTTTGCCATGCTCGGCGATGCAGCCGATTACTCGGAATATAAAAACGGGCGAAGAGCAACAGGGCTCATTTACTCGGCAGGTTCATTTTCCACCAAGTTAGGAGGTGGAGTTGCCGGTGCAATTATTGGTTTTGTATTAGCTGCCTTTCATTACAACGGTCAGGACGAAGTAGCTATTCAGGGTGCAGTACCGGGTATTATCATGCTAATAAGCTGGATCCCTGCTATTGTTGCTTTCCTCGGAGCAGGATTAATGGTTCTATATCCTCTAAGCCAAAAGAAAATGGATGCAATTACAATTGAATTAAACACAAGAAGATCCAATGATCTGGCACAGTAAAAATCAGTATCACCTCATTGATAATAGAAAGAATTAATACAAGGATTATGAGATTTGGACATTTTGACGATCAGAACAGAGAGTATGTGATCACCAATCCACAAACACCCTGGCCATGGATCAATTATCTGGGGAACGAAGATTTTTTTTCACTGATATCAAATACCGGCGGAGGGTATTCTTTTTATAAAGATGCTAAATTCCGCCGGATTACCCGCTACCGTTACAACAATGTGCCAATGGATAGCGGAGGTCGCTATTTCTACATTAAAGATGAAGAAACTATATGGTCGCCGGGATGGAAACCTTGCAAAACACCTCTCGATAGCTACGAATGCCGCCATGGAATGAATTACACTTCCATAAAGGGCGAAAAAAATGGAATAACAGCAAAAGTTTTGTTTTTCGTTCCATTGAAAACATGGGCCGAAGTACAAAAACTCACCCTTACCAATAACTCCCCGGAAGTTAAGAAACTAAAAGTCTTCTCGTTTATCGAATGGAGTTTGTGGAATGCAGCCGCTGACATGGAGAATTTCCAGCGTAACTTCTCAACCGGTGAAGTCGAAATTGAAGATTCAGTTATTTATCATAAAACCGAATACAAAGAGCGCCGCAATCATTATGCATATTATTCGGTAAATGAGCCTGTTCAGGGTTTCGAAACTGACCGCGAAACCTTTTTTGGCTTGTATAATGGTTTTGATGAGCCACAAACGGTGCTCGAAGGTTCTCCCCGCAATTCGGTTGCCCTTGGCTGGTCGCCGGTAGCATCGCATTACCTGGAGGTTGAATTGCAACCCGGCGAATCGAAAAACCTCATTTTTGTTTTGGGTTATGTTGAAAATGAAGAAAATAAAAAATGGCAAAGTAAAGGCATAATCAATAAAACCAAAGCTAAAAAAACCATTGCCTGCTTTAATACTGTCGAAAAGGTTGATGCCGCTTTTAACGCATTAAAAGCCTATTGGGATACGTTGCTGAATTCATTCCAATTGCAATCCGGAGAGGAGAAGCTAGACCGAATGGTGAATATCTGGAACCAATATCAATGCATGATCACTTTCTGTTTTTCACGCTCTGCATCCTTTTTCGAAAGCGGTATTGGCCGCGGAATGGGTTTCCGCGATTCAAATCAGGATTTAATTGGCTTCGTGCATCAGATTCCTGAACGGGCGCGCGAACGGATAATCGACATCGCTTCCACTCAATTTCCTGACGGAGGTTGCTACCACCAATACCAACCCCTCACCAAAAAAGGCAATAACGAAATCGGACAGGGCTTTAATGATGATCCTGTGTGGTTGATTTTCGGAACAACAAGTTATATTAAAGAAACCGGCGACTTCAGTATTTTAGATGTACCTGTTCCTTACGATAATAAGATTGGCTCCGAAGTGCCGCTTTTCGATCATTTAACGGTTTCGTTCAATCATGTTATCAATAACCTTGGCCCCCATGGATTACCGCTTATTGGCCGTGCCGATTGGAACGACTGCCTGAACCTCAACTGTTTTTCGACTGACCCGAACGAAAATTTCCAGACAACTGAAAACAAATCGGATGGAAGCCAGGCCGAAAGTCTGATGATAGCCGGACTGTTTGTGGTATATGGCAGAGACTATGTTGATTTGTGCAACAGAATCGGAAATGAAGTGGAAGCCGTTCGAGCACAAAATCACATCGACAAAATGGTTGAAGCTATAAAAATGCATGGATGGGATGGCGATTGGTTTTTGCGCGCTTATGATTTTTATGGCAGAAAAATTGGTTCCCACGAAAATATTGAAGGGAAAATCTTTATCGAATCGAACGGATGGTGCTCCATGGCTGGTATTGGAATAGATGATGGTTTGGTAACAAAAGCTCTCGACTCAGTGAAAAAACGGCTGGATAGCGAACACGGTATTGTACTCAACAATCCTGCATTTACCAAATACTACATCGAGTATGGCGAAATATCTACATACCCGCCAGGTTACAAGGAAAATGCCGGAATTTTCTGCCACAACAATCCATGGATAATGATTGGTGAAACAAAAATCGGCCGTGGCGACCAGGCATGGGAATACTATAAAAAGATATGTCCGGCATATCTCGAAGATATAAGCGAACTGCATAAAACAGAACCTTATGTTTACTCGCAAATGATTGCAGGTAAAGATGCCATAAAACCCGGTGAAGCTAAAAACTCATGGCTTACAGGTACCGCATCGTGGAATTTTTATGCCATCACTCAGTTTATATTAGGCATTCAACCCGAATATGATGGATTGCGAATAAACCCCTGCATTCCACAAAAATGGGATGGCTTTGAAGTTATCCGAAAATTCAGGGGTGCCACGTACCAGATAAAAGTTGTAAATAAGAACCATATCAGTAAAGGCGTTGTTGAAGTAATAATTGATGGTAAATGTTACAATTCGAATTTTTTGCCTATTTTTGAATCAGGTACAATACATTCTGTTATAATTGAGATGGGTTAGTAAAATATCCTTTTAAGAAAACTGGATACGACAAAAAACAGAACTGATTCAGCAACAGCTCAAAGTGCCGGATTACAGGTTCGCCTGAATGTTGAAAACTACATTATAATCTGTAATTTTACACTTCAACCAATTGCAACCTGCAGGTTTATCCAGTTCGAAGCAACAACAAAAGAAATGAAACAAAATTTGATACTTCTAAAACAACTAAAAATGACCGATAGTTATATAGCCGGCAGTGCGCGCTACAAAACCATGAAATACAACCGTTGCGGAAAAAGCGGAGTATTGCTTCCTGCTATATCCTTGGGTTTGTGGCACAATTTCGGGTTTGCTGATAATTACAACAACTCCCGCGAAATACTACGTGCAGCATTCGATCAGGGGATTACTCATTTCGACCTGGCAAACAATTACGGACCACCGGCAGGCTCAGCCGAAGAAGTATTTGGCTCCATTTTGAAAAAAGATTTCACATCCTACCGCGACGAAATGATCATCACTTCCAAAGCGGGTTACGATATGTGGGATGGCCCTTACGGCGAATGGGGTTCAAGGAAAAACCTGGTTGCCAGCATCAATCAGAGTTTAAAACGAATGAACCTTGAGTATGTCGATATATTTTAGTCACATCGTTTTGATCCGGAAACACCACTCGAAGAAACTATGATGGCGCTTGATTATATCGTAAAAAGCGGGAAAGCTTTATACGCCGGTATTTCTAATTATTCGCCCGACCAATCAACTAAAGCAATACAGATTCTTAACAAACTTGGAACACCTTGCCTTATCCACCAATCAAGGTATTCCATGATAGACCGAATGGTTGAAAACGGACTGCTGGAAGTCCTTGAAACCAATGGCGTTGGATTTGTGGCATTTTCACCATTGGCACAAGGTGTATTGACTGACAGATATTTGAAAGGAATTCCTGCCGATTCGCGTGCATCCAAAGCTCATTTCCTTAAACCTGAATACATCACCCCTGAGCTTTTAGTCAATATCAATAAACTTAACGATCTGGCTCTGCAAAGAGGTCAAACGCTGGCGCAAATGGCAACCGCATGGTTACTTCGCGATAACCGGGTTACTTCCGTAATAGTTGGTGTAAGCTCAGTTAAACAGTTGAATGATAATATCGACACGCTGAAAAATATTGCTTTTTCGAAAGAAGAAGAGGAAAAAATCTTTTCTATAATTAACCGTCTATAATTTAAGCTCATCAGTAAAAACCGTTTTATAAAATAGCTAAAGGATGAAAAAACTAATTCTGCTAAGCGCAATTCTGATTGCCTTATTTTGTATTAATAGCGAATTGTCTGCGCAAAGTATCACTGCTAAGGATCAATGCGCTAAAATGGCCAGAGGAGTAAATATAATTGGCTACGACAGCGTACTTTGGACAGATTACACGAAAGGCCGTTTTAAAGAAGAATATTTCAAAAAGATAAAAGAAGCCGGTTTTTCGACCATCCGTATCAACCTTTTTGCCTTTTCGGGCATGGACAAAAACTATATCCTCAATCCTAAGTGGCTCGAAACTCTCGATTGGGCAGTAAAAAAAGGACTGGAAGCAAAGCTGATGGTGATCCTCGATATGCACGAATACAACGCCATGGCTGATGATCCCATTGCAAAAAAGGAAATGTTTATGGCAGTTTGGCGGCAGCTTGCTCCACGTTACAAAGATCAGCCCAGCGATGTAGTGTTTGAACTTCTCAATGAACCAAATCAGAAACTCAGCATCGAACTTTGGAACCAATACCTGGTAGAAGCTATAAACCTGGTTCGCGAAACAAATCCAAACCGCACAATCATTATCGGACCTGGTAACTGGAACGGTATCGAAAGTTTACCAACCCTGGTTTTGCCAAAAGACGACAAAAATATTATCGTTACCGTTCATTTTTACCATCCTATGCCATTTACACATCAGGGAGCATACTGGACTAAAGAGTTTAAAAACCTGAGCGGCATTAAATGGGAAGGAACCAAAGAAGAAAAAGCAGATGTTGAAACTAAATTAAAAGTAGCTGCTGATTGGTCAAAGGCTAATGATCGCCCGATATTTTTAGGCGAATTTGGAGCTTACGACAAAGGCGATATGGATTCGCGTGCCAGGTACACAGCTTGTGTTGCCCGTACTGCCGAAAAATTTGGTTTCAGTTGGGCTTACTGGCAATTCGACAGCGATTTTATAGTCTATAACATCGAAAAGGAATGCTGGGTGATGCCTATACTGGGAGCTTTGATGGATAAGAAATAAAAAATAGCTTTTATTGATCAGTTACTAACTAATACACAATAACATATGAGTACAATGAATAGAAACCCTTTTAAGATATTGTTTCAATATCTTATGCTTGCCGTACTGTTCGTTCTCGTTACAAGCAGCCAGCAGATAAGTGAAAACAAGCCCGATGATTCTATGGGAAAAAGAGTCAGTGAACTGCTTTCGAAAATGACCTTAGACGAAAAAATAGGACAGTTGAACCAATTGTCAAATCCGTATCAACAAACTGGTACGGGTACTATGGAAGCCCGCGATGAGAAGTTTGATGAAATGATTGCAAAAGGAGAAGTCGGAAGCTTCCTTAATGTGCTGGGAGTTGACGAAACCATGCGTCTACAGAAAATCGCTGTAGAAAAATCGCGCTTAGGAATTCCTTTAATTTTTGGCTACGATGTGATTCATGGTTTCAAAACCCTTTTTCCTGTTCCTTTGGCCGAAGCAGCAAGTTTCGACAGGGCCTTGATGCAGAAGAGCGCCCGGATTGCAGCAATTGAATCGGCTGCTAATGGACTGCACTGGACTTTCGCTCCAATGGTTGATATTTCGCGCGATCCACGCTGGGGCCGCATTATGGAAGGTGCCGGCGAAGATGTGTATCTGGGCGAACAAGCAGCTATAGCACGTGTTCATGGATTTCAAGGCGAAAACCTTTCCGATGCCAACAGCATTGCCGCCTGTGCCAAACACTTTGCAGCCTATGGGGCAGCAATCGGCGGACGCGACTATAATGCAGCTGATATGTCGGAACGCATGTTGCGCGAGGTTTATTTGCCCCCTTTTAAAGCTGCTGTCGACGCGGGAGTTGCCACATTTATGTCGTCGTTTAACACAGTTAACGGAGTACCTGCTTCAGGAAACCGCTGGCTGCAAACCGATATTCTGCGTGGCGAATGGGGTTTTGATGGTTTCGTGGTCTCCGACTGGAATTCACTTGGCGAAATGATTTTCCATGGAAATGTTGAATCCAATTATGATATTGGTTACCGTGGTGTGGATGCCGGTATTGATATGGATATGGAAGGCCGCATTTATGTTCAGCAAGTAAAAAAGCTTTTGGACGATAAGAAAATAACTATCAGCCAGATTGATGAAATGGTGAGCCGTATTCTGCTTATCAAATTCAGGCTGGGTTTGTTCGATAATCCTTTTCAATACTGCGATAAACAAAAAGAGAAGGAATTCACCATGCATCCTGATCATTTAATTGCTTCGCGAGAAGCGGCTAAAAAATCAATCGTTCTGCTTAAAAACGATAATAAAACTCTTCCGATCTCGAACAAAGTGAAACGTATTGCCGTTATTGGCCCGCTGGCTAACGACAAGGATGCACCTCTTGGTAACTGGCGTGGCAGTGCAGCGCCCAATTCCGCCGTATCGCTGCTCGAAGGCATACGCGAAGTTGCAGGCAATAAAATTGAAGTTTTGTATGCCGAAGGGTGTAAACTGGTACTTAATACTGAACAAAATTTCTTTACCCAATTGCAATATAACACCACCGACCGCAGCGGTTTCGCAGAGGCTATTGCTACCGCAAAAAAAGCTGATATTGTAATTATGGCTCTTGGCGAAACGGCATACATGTCGGGCGAATGCCGCAGCTATGCTGATATTTCGCTGAAAGGTTTGCAACTCGAGCTGCTCCGCGAAATCAAAAAAATCTGCAAACCAGTTATTTTAACTCTTTTCAACGGACGGCCAATGGTAATTACTGATGTAGTTGAACATACTGATGCCATCCTCAACTGCTGGCTTCTTGGCTCGCAATCGGGCAACGCCATAGCTGATATACTGTTCGGCAATTACAATCCTTCGGGCAAATTGCCGGCTTCTTTCCCTTACCACGTTGGGCAAATTCCTGTTTACTACGAACAAATGAACACCGGTCGCCCTTATGATCCAAATCCTACCGGTTTCAGTTCCAAGTACCGTGATATCCCAAATGCTCCGCTTTTTGCTTTTGGTTACGGGCTGAGTTATACCAACTTTTCGTATAGCAAACTATCATTAAGTTCGGATAAAATGAGCATGTCAGAAATCCTTACCGTTAAAGCAACCATCACCAATACAGGCGATTACTCAGGCGAAGAAGTTGTTCAGCTCTATATCCGCGATGTGGTTGGCAATGGTGTTTCGCGTCCTTTGCTTCAGCTCAAAGGCTTCGAGAAGATTATGATTGAGAAGGGTGAAAGTAAAGAAGTATCATTCAAAATTCAACCGAAAGACCTGGCTTTCTACCGCCTGGATAAAAAGTTTGCTCCCGAAGCAGGGAAATTTGAGGTATTTGTAGGTGCTTCCTCCGATAACCTGGCACTCAAAGGAACTTTTGAATTGATAGACTAAGGTAATTGAACGTAAATATGTAATGTAAACAGAGTAGAAAAACTCACAATTATGAGAATATTTTAAAATTCAGTTTCAGGCTGAACAGGATACCTGTTCAGCCTTTTTTTTAATCAGAACGTAGCAAAACCTTTCATGCATTAATTTAAATAGTACTATTTTTAAAACCTTATCTCTATACAATTGTTTCATAATAAATGCTTTTTAGTTTCAGAAAAAGATTTAGTCATGAGATACTTATATGTAATTGCTTTAATTTTACTCCTCTTTGGCAGTTCATGTACGCAATCGCGAACAGAAATGAGCACTCAAATCTGGGAATTAACGTTAAAAGTAGATTCATTGTCAGCACAAGTTGCAGAGTTAAATGAACTTACTGTTTTGCAGGAAGAAGAGCTTTTGTGGCTTCAGAATAAATTGACAGATCTGAACACAGAAAAACAAGAAAAACCTGCCGTAGCATTAGCTAAACTCCGACCAACTCCTGTAATTAAAGCCGTAAAAAAAGAAGTTGCAGATGCACAATGCGAGGCTATTACAAGTTCAGGCCAAAGGTGTAGCCGCACAGCACTTAATGGTTCATTATATTGTTTCCAACACAAACAAATATATGAACCCGAAATGCCTAAGAAAAAATAATCAGCAGAGAAATATTTTTACTGCTAAAGCAAAATATAACTTCTACATTCCTTTGCGAACAAGCGTTATATAATTGACAGAAAGGGAACACAAATGGTAAAAACTTTTTTAATACTCACTCTTTTTGCACTGTTACCTGTTAGTGATTCTTTTAAAGCATTAGTAATAGGAGTTTACAGCGGCGATTCGATTGTGGTAAAACTCGAAGACAAAACACAGCTGCGAATACGCCTCGATGGTATCGATTGCCCTGAAATGAAACAGGAATACGGTGACAGTGCAAAATTTGCTACTGTTGGCTTATGTTTTAATAAACAGATTCGGGTCGAAAAAACAGGTGTTGATTCGTATGGTCGTACACTTGCCTTTGTTTACGTTGATGATATTTGTGTGAATAAGGAACTCCTCAGGCTGGGTTTGGCCTGGCACTATGCTGAATATAATTCAGATGCTGAATTGGCAAATCTTGAGAGGGAAGCACGTAAAAATAAAGTTGGCTTATGGCGTCAACCAAACCCCGAATCTCCAGGGGATTTCAGGCATAAAAAGAAATAACCCTTTCTTTTTAGATAAATGAAAACTGTTTAAAAAGAAATTCTAACGGAATGTTTCCGAAAATAATTGCTTTACTGATAGGCATAGCTTATTTATGCATTACTGCGTAAAATAAAGGGGTGAATGATTTCAGAAATAATTAAAGTCGCTTTATGATTAAATCGCAATTCAGCTTCGTACACGGGATGAATACCTGGCGGAATACCTGATAGCAACCCTCACCAGCACCAGTGTTAGAGAAATTGATAAGGATTCGTATGATAACTATTTGAAAAGGAAGAAAAGCAAAACAGCATCAAAAAAACATGCTGATATACAGGCACTTTGTTCATACTATTTTCATTTTATAGCTTTTTCAAGCAGGCTTTTGTTTTCCTGCCTTTCACTTTCATCAACTTTTTTAAAGCGTTCACCTGCCGGTTTCTGGCGTTCGCCGATTTGTTGTTTTACAGCCATCAGGATGAAAGTATCTTTGTATCGTTTTAGTAACAGTACATTGAATCCGGTTTAAAAAATACTTTATCATTCTGTAACTTTTTAAATCTTTCACCGTCATTAATACAAACCAAAAACAATATACCAAAAACCAATCCTCCGGGAACAAAACATAAAAACATGAAAACAAACACATTCTTCGCAGCAGTTATTACCTTCAGCCTGGTAATATTCCTTTCATCAAGCGGCATTTCAAATCCAACCGTAAAATATACAGGTGATATAAAGAAAAATGAAAGCACTACAGCTTCAACTACTAAAAAAGCAATTCCTTCAACAGTTAATTACAGCGAAACCATCTCCGATTTCAGTTACCTGCGTTTCGACGTAAACGAATATGTAGCTGAAAGTACAATTGAAGAATTACCAGTCAATACCTTCGATTACCTGCGGTTCGACGTAAATAATTTTGATAATGAAAACGAAACCGAAGAAATGGAGTTGCCTGCAGCAAATGAATTCGACTACCTTCGGTTTAATGTGAACAATTTTATTGATACTAATTCAGCAGAAATCAACGAATTACCTGCAAATGATTTTGACTACCTTCGTTTCGATGTCAACAAATTCGCAAACACTACCGAAGGCGTAATATATGAATTACCAATAAAAGAATAATGTTTAGGGAGTCAGTCTCCTGAAACGCCGGATCTATCACGAATACCCCGGAATGTTTAAAGGAGTTGCTGTTTTTTCAGGCCATCCCAGCCTGGCAACCAAATGGTTGGGCAAATATTATCCCGATTTCCTGGCCTTACTACCTAAATACATTCCGCAACACACCCGTCTTTGTATACCGTCCCTACGATTTTATACTTGAGCTTGTCGGCAAACTTAACGGTGTTGGTGCTAAGGCTGAGTTTATTACAACCAACGAAGGCGGACATGGGATTACTGATAAGGAATTTCTCCCCCTTTACTTACATGGCTGAAAGATACAATTGAACACTGATATATGCTGTTGAGGGTTAGCTGAACACACAATACGAATGATTTCGCGGGCACCGAAGCTTCAATTTAAACTAATATCATTTAACTACGCAAAAGGATTTCAGAATAAACGCGCAATAATATTTTGACAAGAAACAAAAAAAAGACCATCTCCTGCATGGGATGGTCTTTACACATATCGTTTAAAAAAAACTTACTTCTTTCCGGTTCCAAAAATCACACCAACAGTAAAATAAAGTCCTGCTGTGTTTGAGTCGGGCGCATCTTCTCCGGCAAAAGTCTGCGTAAGTCCCGATGCATAACCTACATCGGCGGTGAGAAACAGGAAATCAACTCCCAATCCGCCCTGAAGGTAAAATGTCCCTTTTTTAAAATCTTCTTTAATATCAGTAGACGGTTGTTTTTCTTTTGCGCTCAAAAGAAAATCATACGATGGGCCAAAATTGGCTCTGATCTTAAACTGCCCCGCATCGATCAAATTATAAGCTACAAGTGCTTTCAGTTTGATATTTCTGAATAATACATCGCCTGAAACAGCTTCGGAACCTTCAGTTTGATAGGCTGTAACTGAGCTTACATAATGAAGCCCTGGCTGGAACTGGAATCTTTCGCCGAACCTGAAATCAGATCCGAGGCTCACACCAACTTTACCGTCATAAGTCACACCTGTCGGTGGATTTTTGATAGACATAAAAGTTGCCCCAATTTGAGGATTTACCTGAAGCTGCGCAAATAATTGCATAGATGCAAATACTGTTATTGCTAAGGAAAATAGTTTTCTCATCATACAATTTTAATTTCTGTTCCTACTCATTGATAGGCTTTTCGGATTCCGCCTGAATTACTTATAACAAAAATACAAAAAAAATGTTTCACCTAAAGCCTTGTTTTCTGGCTAATTAGAAAATTACTGAGTTTTCTCCATTTTTGTAATTGAATTCAGTGATAGTCTGTGTATCTATATTTTTTGAATAACCAGGGCAGCTGAAAAACTAAATGCCCAGCTATTTACGCTCCGAAAACTCCAGGGTAAAAGCAATCTCTCTCGGTCCAAACTGAACTGTTTACATAACTGAATGGTGTTTGAACCTATCCTGGTTTATTGGTAACCTTTGCGTCTATTGTGCCTTCTTTGCGCCCTTGCGGTAAAGAATAAAAAAAGGATTAACCGCAAAGACGCTAAGTTATTGATAAAGAAATGTGTATCGTTACCATACACAAATTGTATCACTAACGAACACTTTTCAAAACAATGAATATTTAAACAATTGATTTTCAATATATTTACAATTTGGCATTATATTTATACTCTTTAAGAGAATGTTATAGTATTAATAACAAAAAAAATCAAACACAGTGGACAGAGTTATTGAAAAGAAAAAGTGGAGTTCAAAAAAAATCATTACAATGGCTATTGTCGTGGCTATTGTACTCTTGATCTCCGCCAGCTATTATTTTACTTCCGGCAAATCGAAACTGAATGTTGACCTTGAACGGATTACTGTAAGTGAGGTTTCTAACGGTACTTTTCAGGAGTTTATCCCTGTAAATGGAATAGTACTTCCTATTACCACTATTTACCTAGATGCCAGTGAAGGCGGCCGCGTTGAAGAAAAATTTGTTGAAGACGGAACTGTGATGAAAAAAGGGCAGGCTATCCTGCGCTTGTCCAACACCGATTTGCTGATGACAATGATGAGCCAGCAAAACACTGTGTATAATACACTTACCCAGATGCAGATTAATAACAACGCTGCTCAGCAAAATACGGTCAGCAAACTCAACCAGATGGCCGATGTGCTTAGCCAGTTTAAAGAAGCAGAGCGTATTTATAACCTCGATAAACACTTGATCGAGCAGAAAGTAATTGGTTTGCAGGAGTTTAAAAAAGCGGAGAACGATTACAATTATTACATGGAAAAGAAAAAACTTACGCAACAAATTCTTGTGCAGGATTCATTATCCAGGGCTCAGCAACTGGAACAGGATAAGCGTTCGTACCAGGGATCGCAGGAAGCACTGAATATGATGAAACAGAAAGTAAATGATCTGATTGTAAAATCGCCTATCGATGGCCAACTTACTTCTCTGAATGCTGAAATAGGAGAAAATAAAAGGCAAGGCGACCGTCTGGGACAGATTGATGTTTTAAGCGGATTTAAAGTTCGTGTTGATGTGGACGAACATTACATTTCCCGTATTTATGTGGGATTGAAAGGCGACTTTACGTTTGCCGATAAGGTTTATAAATTAACCATCAGTAAAGTTTTTACCCAGGTTACCAATGGCAGGTTTCAGGTGGATATGCAATTTGAAGAGATTATTCCAAAAGGCATTCGTCGCGGACAAACCTTGCAGATACGTCTGGCATTAAGTGATGAAAAACAGGCGCTGCGTTTACCTCGCGGTGGTTTTTACCAGCAAACCGGCGGAAACTGGATTTTTAAAGTAAGTGCTGATGGCAAAACCGCGTATAAAACTGATATTCAACTTGGAAATCAAAACCCTGATTTTTATGAAGTGCTACAAGGATTAAAACCAGGGGATAAGGTAATTACAAGCAGTTACGAGAATTACGGCAATATGCAGGAACTTGTACTGAAAAAATAAAAATTGTGCTTAGTGCCTGGTACACTGTGCTTAGATACAAGATTTCCAAAACTTTGGCATAAGCAAAAAAATATAGTTAAGGCGCAAAGCACCAAGCACCATGCACCAGGCACCGGGCACCAGGCACAAAGCACTAAGCACCAAGCACCAAGCACTAAGCACTAAGCAATATGCACTAAATACCAAAAACAACCATTAAATAAAATACTCAAAAATGATAAAAATTAAAGACCTTGAGAAAATCTACCGCACCGAAGAGGTAGAAACCATTGCATTAAATAAATTGTCGATGGAAGTAAAGGAAGGTGAATTTGTAGCCGTAATGGGTCCATCCGGATGCGGGAAATCAACGTTGCTGAATATCCTGGGATTACTTGATGATTCCGATGGAGGAAGCTTTGTATTCAACGGGATTGAAGTGGCCACTTTCAACGAAAGGAAACGTGCCGAAATGCGCAAGCATAATATTGGGTTCGTATTCCAGAGTTTTAACCTGATTGACGAACTAACCGTGTATGAAAATGTTGAACTGCCACTTATCTATACAGGTGTGAAAACTGGCGAACGAAAAGCAATGGTCGAGAACGTATTGGATAAAATGAAGATAATGCACCGTCGCAATCATTACCCCCAACAGCTTTCGGGCGGACAGCAGCAACGTGTGGCCGTGGCCAGAGCTGTGGTAAACAATCCGAAACTGATCCTTGCTGATGAGCCTACCGGTAATCTCGATTCGTCAAACGGTAACGAGGTTATGGAACTATTAACTGATCTGAACGAACAGGGAACAACGATCATTATGGTAACTCACAGCGAACATGATGCAAGGTTCAGCCACAGGATCATTCGGATGTTAGACGGACAAACTGTTACCGAGAATATTCTCGTTTAATTACAAATATAGCCATGCTAAAAAATTATTTTAAAACTGCCATTCGTAATTTATGGAGGAATAAAACCTTCAGCCTTTTGAATATTGCCGGACTTGCCATTGGCATTGCCTGTGCAGCTATAATTTTTTTATGGGTTGAGGATGAAGTCACCTACAATAATTATTTCACTAACAAGGATAACCTCTACCAGGTTTACGAAAATCAGACCTACGATAACCAGACATTTACTTTTGCAGCAACGCCAGGGTTATTGGCCGGAGCTATAAAGGAGGAAATACCGGGTATTAAAAAATCAACCAGAACTTCATGGCAGAACAGGAAATTACTCACCGTTGGTGAAAAAGGTATTTATGGAAACGGGCTTTATGTGGATCCATTCTTTATTTCCATGTTTAACCTGGAATTTATAAAAGGGAATAAAACAAGGTCATTAGACCAGTTGCATTCCATAATACTTACGCAGTCGATCGCCGAACGGATCTTCAACACCACAGATGTAGTAGGGAAGACGGTTACATTTGATAATAAAAATGAGTACATTGTCGACGGAGTAATAAAGGACATTCCTCAGAATACAAACTTTGGTTTTGTTGAATGGCTGGTAAACTTTGAAGTTTACTTCAAAGAAAATGAGTGGCTGAAATCATGGGGTAATAATGGAATTCAGACATATGTTCAGCTGGATGAAAAAGCAGATAAAAAAGCCATTGATAAAAAATTATACGGGTTCATACAGACCAAATCAAAAGAAGCTACTGCCAGCCCCATTTTGCTTTCGGCTAACGACTGGCACCTTCGCAACAACTTTGTTCAAGGCAAACAAAGCGGAGGTCGCATTGAACAAGTCAGGCTTTTCAGTATTATAGCCTGGATCATTTTATTAATTGCCTGTATCAACTTCATGAACCTTGCAACAGCCAGGTCCGAAAAAAGAGCCAAAGAGGTAAGCGTCAGAAAAGTGATGGGTGCCGGAAGCCGAATGCTCATTTTCCAGTTTTTAATGGAAGCAATTTTTATGGCCTTTATAGCAGTACTATTGGCAATAGGTATCACAGCACTGGCATTGCCTTCATTCAACAAGCTTATAGAGAAAGATCTGGCGCTCAATCTCCTGAGCCCTTTGCATTATATTTCGCTGTTAATAATCGGGTTAGTATGTGGTTTAATAGCCGGAAGTTACCCGGCTTTTTACCTGGGATCCTTTAACCCGATTACGGTTTTAAAAGGATTGAAATTAAAAACTGCCGGCGGTGCTGCATTTATACGAAAGGGATTGGTAGTTACTCAATTCGCAATTTCTGTGATGTTCATCATCTGCACGATCATCATTTACTTCCAGGTATTGCATACAAAAAACCGTGAATTGGGAATGAATAAAAATAACCTGATAAATATTAGCCAGCAACTCATCACCATGAAGCAGGTTGGAAATATGGGTTTGCATTTTAAAACCATTAAAAATGAATTACTTGCCACCGGTGCCGTGCAAAATGCAGCCTTAAGCAATGACCCGGCTTTCCAGGTCGGCAGTAATTCCAGTGATTTCAGTTGGAAGAGCAAGAACCCGGCTAAGGAGGTGCTTATTTCGATGGAGTGGGTAACGCCCGAATACATTAACACTATGGGTATGCAATTACTTGCCGGAAGGGACTTTTACCAGGATGGCTCAGTGGATAGTAATAACGTGTTGATCAATGAAACTTTCGCTAAACTGATAAGCAAAAACCCGGCAGATGCTGTAGGTCAGATTATTGACAGAGATGACAGCAAACTTACAGTTGCCGGAGTAGTTAAAGATATCGTTTTCAATAATGTATATGGTTCTGCTGCTCCACTCATCATATTTGATGATTCAAAAGCTAAAAATACAGCTGTGCTAACCATACGTTTTAAACCAGGTAGCGATTATCAATCGGCGCTTGCCATTGTAAAAACAGTAATTAGTAAGTATAATCCTGAATATCCGTTTGAATATAAGTTTGTTGATGACAGTTTTGAAAAACTCTTTAAAGGTGAATCATTGATCGGAACGCTGGTATCGTTGTTTGCTGGTCTTGCCATTTTTATTTCCTGTCTGGGGTTATTTGGTTTGGCGGCTTATACAGCCGAAAGAAGAATAAAAGAGATTGGTATCCGGAAAGTTCTTGGCGCTTCAGTTTCCGGTATTGCAACCTTGCTTTCAAAAGATTTCTTATGGTTGGTAATTATATCCTGTGTTATCGCTTTCCCGCTTGCCTGGTATTCCATGCACACCTGGCTGCAGAGATACGAGTACCGTGTAAGTATCAGCTGGTGGATGTTTGCCGTGCCCGCTCTAATAGCTTTATTAATAGCTGTTTTAACGGTAAGTTTTCAAGCTATAAAAGCAGCCGTAGCAAATCCGGTAAAGAGTTTACGAACCGAATAAATACTCAGTAAAAGACACGTACATCACGATCATTCTCAATTAATCAAAATACCTGAACGCAGATGCTCAAGAACTATTTGAAAACGCTTTGGCGTAATATGCTGAAAAACAAACTTCATTCGACTATTAATATTGTTGGTATGGCGGTTGCTTTTACTTGCAGCATTTTATTGATAACTATGGTGTACAACGAATTTTCGTACGATGGTTTTCACGAAAACAACGAAAAGCTTTTTGAGGTGTACTCTTTTTCCAATTCACCTCAAGGGCTCGAAGTAGGCACCTCAATGGGCTATCCGGTTGCCAACACACTAAAGTCCGAAGATATCGGCATTGAAAAAGCAACCCGGATAAAAAATCGTGGCCGCGAAATACGTTATAAGGATAAAGAGCTGGAGCAGTCGACCCAATTGATTGACGACGATTATTTCAGCATGTTTTCGTTTAAAATCATCAAAGGCTCACAACAACATCCGCTGGCTGATATGGGAAACGTTGTGCTGAGCGAAAAAACGGCGATAAACCTGTTCGGTACCGAGGATCCTATCGGAAAACCTATTGAAGTTAAAATCGGTGGAAAATGGAACACTTTGGCTGTTTCGGCCATATTGGAAGATGCTCCTCAAAATTCTTCATTCCAATATTCAGTATTAGCGCGGACTGAATTAGATCCGGATTATGCTTCCGGCAAGGACATATGGAGTTTCCAGCATCACAGTGTATTTGTTCAATTACGTGCTGATGCTTCGCAGGAAGCAGTTGAAAAACAATTGCGCAACCTCTCCAAAAAATACCGTACTTCAGATATTGAGTATCTGAAAAAGAAGGGATATCTACCCGACGCAAACGGGGATTATTCAGGCCTTAAATTATTGCCTTTCAAAGAAATGCACTTTAATGCGGATTTGAACCACGGCCACTCGGTGAGCAAATCATTCCTTTATATCCTGTTGCTGGTAGCATCAGTAATTATATTGATAGCCTGTTTCAATTTTGTGAACCTCAATCTGGGTTTATCATTTACACGTACCAGAGAAATAGGGATACGGAAATGCCTTGGAGCCGGCAAGCGACAGGTATGGCTGCAGGTGTGGGGCGAAAGCCTGCTTACTGTTTTTGTATCAATGATCATTGGCATTATTGCAACAATTATTTTAATGAAGGGCTTCAATAAATTTATTGAAGCAAGGTTTGATCCGGCTTTGCTTTTACAACCCATCATTATTTTTTCGCTTGTGTTGATACTTCTTTTTGTTTCATTTATTGCTTCAGGATATCCTTCATTTATAATGGGACGACTGAAAACGGTAGAAATTCTCAAAGGGAAAATTCCGATAAAAAAGCCGGGATTTTTCCGCAACGCACTCATTGTTATGCAGTTTGTAATTGCCATTGTCTTGATGTGTACTACAATTATTATTTACCAGCAATTCAGGCATTTGCGGAGTGCCCCAATGGGATATAACACTTCAGCACTTATCAGTGTGCCTGTAAAGCAAGACGATAAGGGGAAAGCAATTGTAAGTAAGATGCGCACTTTGCTTGCTTCGCAATCTGCAATAGTAAGTGTTTCGGGATCAACTGTAAATTTTGGCTTGGGTCAGGATGGCAATAGCAGCAGAATCAGTCACGGTTTCGATTACAAAGGCAAATCTGTGTCGACCGATTTTTTGGAAGCGGATTACGACATTTTGAAAACACTTGATATACCCTTGAAAGCGGGCAGAGATTTTGCTGCCTCCTATGCTGCCGATACCATAAATACAGTAATTGTAACCGAAAGCATGGCCAAACAACTTGGTGAAAAAGATGTAATAGGAGCTACTTTTTATGCTGACAGCAGCAAGCCGCAATGGACCGTGGTTGGCGTTATCCCCGATTTCCATCTGCACTCCATATACCAGGAAAGTTCGCCGCTAACCATCGCCATGAATAACAATCCAACAATCAGTTACATGCTTATACGCGTAAATACCCAAAATCCTACGGCTACTATGGATCTGATACAAAAAACATATGCAGTTGTAGCGCCAGGTGTCGAATTCAAAGGCTCATTTGTAAACGAAAATATTGAGCGCTGGTATAAAAATGAAGGCAGGCTTTGGCAAATGTTCTCCGTTGCTTCGTTGGTCGCTATTATTCTATCCTGCATGGGTTTATTTGGCATGGCATCTATAATTATCAGGCAGAGGGTCAAGGAAATAGGTGTCCGAAAAGTATTGGGTGCTTCGGTAAGCGGAATAGCAGCATTAGTTACAAAAGAGTTTGTGTGGCCGGTGTTAATCGCGCTGCTGATTGCTACTCCAATCGCATGGTGGGCAATGGGAACATGGCTCCGTGATTTTGTGTACCGTATAAATATTGAATGGTGGGTATTTGTTGTCGCAGGCGGATTATCGATATTAATCGCGATCCTGACTGTAAGTTTTCAAGCTATAAAAGCAGCCGTAGCAAATCCGGTAAAGAGTTTACGTACAGAATAATAAGTGTGTTATGATAAAGAATTATTTCAAAATAGCATGGAGAAACCTGGTAAAGAATAAAGTTTTTTCTTTCATTAATATCCTGGGTTTAACCATTGGCATTACCAGTTGTATGCTTATCACATTGTACATTTTAAATGAGATAAGTTATGACAGGTACCAGGCTAACGGGAAAGATATATACCAGGTTGGAACCACATTCATTCAGCAGGGAAAAGAAATGAAAATGCCAACCACACCGGCACCCATGGCCCGAGCCATGCAAATGGACTTTCCTGAAATAACGATGACCACACGACTGATGGGATTGTTCGCCGAAGATAAAACCCTGATGCAATACAACGGTAAAAACGGCGAATTAAAATCATTTTACGAAACAAAAGGGTACCTGGCCGATTCTGCCTTTTTCAGGATGTTTACATACAACTTTATTGAAGGCAATCCGGCTACAGCGCTTAACAATCCAAATTCGATAGTACTTTCGGAAGAAATTGCCGAGAAAATATTTGGCAGTCAGCCAGCACTAAATAAAGTAATTCACATCAGCAGCAGTTCAAACGGCGATTACGATTTTATGGTGACCGGGGTTTTTAAACCCAACGAAAAGCCATCACATATCGACAGCAGGTTTTTCCTTTCGATGCGAGGCGGAGCAATAGAACAAAACATTATCCGGAACGGTAGCAGCTTCGCGACCAACAATATATTTTTTACATACCTGCAATTAAAACCCGGCAGCGATACCAAAAATCTGCAGGCCAGATTCCCGGCTTTTATTGATAAATATGCAGGTAAAGATCTGAAGGCTATGGGTTTTGGTAAAAAGCAATTTTTAATAGCCTTGAAAGATATTCACCTGCGTTCGGGAATGGATAACAATGTGTCGCCATCAGGCAGTATGACGTATTTATATATCCTCGGCTCAATTGCATTGTTTATATTGCTGATTGCCTGCATTAATTTCATGAACCTTTCAACGGCACGATCAACCAAACGCAGCGCCGAAGTAGGCATCCGGAAAGTGCTGGGAGCCGAAAAAGGTGCATTGGTCGGTCAATTCCTTGGTGAATCCGTATTTATGAGCCTGATTGCATTTTTATTTGCTTCCGTAATAACGGGACTTTTATTGCCTGCTTTTAGTTCCCTGGCCGGTAAAAATCTGTTCATGACTTTTCCGGGAGACACGCTGATCCTGGTTTCTTTCTTGTTCCTTTCCATACTCACAGGCTTGCTTGCCGGAAGCTATCCCGCATTTTATCTGTCTTCTTTCAAGCCTATTAAAGTATTGAAGGGGAAATTTTCGAATTCACTGGCAGCTGTTTCGTTGCGAAAAGGATTGGTAGTATTTCAGTTTGTGATTTCTGTAGTACTGATTATTGCTTCGGTTGTGATTTCAAAGCAGATGAACTTTCTGCGTTCAGCTGACCTGGGCTTTGATAAAGAAAGACAGATTGTTATTCCTTTAAGAAGCGGTACGGCAAAAAATATTTTCAGCTCTTTTAAAAATGAATTAACAACACAATCGCAGATACTAGGTGTAGGAGGATCGTTGTACAATCCGGGCGTTTTCAACCCATCGGATAATTTGTTGTACAAAGAAGGCCAATCGATGAATGACGCTAAGCGTACCCGGACGAATCAGGTTGATGCTAATTATTTGAAAACATTAAATATGAAACCTGTTGCCGGACGGTTATTTTCGGAAGAATTTCCTGGCGACACAAATTACCGCGTAATACTAAATGAATGCGCGGTTAAAGAAATCGGTTTTAGCAGCCCTCAGGATGCTGTTAACAAAAAAGTGTATTTTGATTCTCAGGGAACTCAATATGGATGGGAAATTATAGGTGTGGTAAAGGATTTTCATTTCGAGGACCTTCATTTGCCAATAACCCCTTACAGTTACCAGCTGAACAATCCAAACAACCAGTTTAACTATATCTTGGTTCATGCAAAGCCCGGTGATTTAAGTAAACTCTTAACCTTAATGGAAAAGAGTTGGCATAAACTGAATCCCAGCGAGCCTTTTGAATACAGTTTCCTGGATGATGATTTCCAGAAAAACTACCTGACCGAAATCCGTCTTTCATCCATCGTTTCATACTTTACCCTTATTGCAATAATAATTTGCTGTCTGGGATTGTTTGGCCTGGCAACTTTCAGTGCTGAGCAGCGGATAAAAGAAATAGGAGTGCGCAAAGTGCTGGGAGCCAGCGTTACAGGCATAGTTGCTCTTTTGTCGAAGGACTTTTTAAAACTGGTATTAATAGCTATTGTAATTGCTTCACCGCTTGCATGGTATGTAATGCACAAATGGTTGCAGGATTTTGCTTACCGCATTGATATGGATTGGTGGATATTTGTGCTGGCCGGAATTATTGCTACTTTGATTGCTTTTGTCACTATCAGTTTCCAGGCAATAAAAACAGCTAATTCCAACCCGGTAAAGAGTTTACGAACGGAATAAAATTTAGATCTATGATAAGGAATTATTTCATAATTGCATGGCGCAATTTAGCGAGAAACCGAACATATTCAATCATCAATATTGCAGGTTTGAGCATAGGCCTGGCTTGTGCTATGCTGATTCTTTTGTATGTAAAAGATGAAGTAAGCTTCGATAATTTTCATAAACAAGGAGATAAAATCTATCGTATCGTCACACACTCAAAATTCGATGGTGTTGAACATAAAGACAGCAATACAGGCTTTTTTCAGGGACCCAGGTTTGCAAAAAATGTACCTGGCATACAATCGTTTGTGCGCGTTCAAAGCAGCGCCGAAGATATAAAAAAAGGCACCGAAATTCAGTCGCAGGATCTGTTGTATGTGGATTCATCATTCTTTTCGGTGTTCACATTTCCGCTGCTGAGTGGCAATGCCGCAACATGTTTAATTGAACCTCATTCTATTGTATTGTCCGAAGATGCTGCAAAAACTCATTTTGGCACATCTGATGCAGTTGGCAAATTAGTTATGATTAAGGAGGACAATAAATTTGTTCCTTTTAAAGTAACCGCTGTAGCCAAAAGATGCCCGCAGAATTCTTCAATAAAATTTGATGTTTTACTTCCATTTAAAGAATCGGAGGCTGATGCGCAGAACAACGATAACTGGTTCAACTTTTTCCTGAACACTTTCGTGGTTTTGAGTCCCGATGCGAATATTCAAACTATTGAGAAACAGATGCAGAGTTTTTATGTGCAGGATGCCGGAGCGACATTTAAGGAGATGATTGCAAGATTTGGCGGGGGGCAGGATGTAATTATGGGTTCCTATCATCTTCAATCCTATACGGATATGCATATGAATACCGAACTGCCTGCACAAAACGGTTTAGTGAATGCCAGTAACCCGATATATTCGTACATACTTTCAGGAATAGCGCTCTTTGTACTGCTGATTGCCTGCATCAATTTTGTAAACTTAACAGTGGCTCGGTCGGTAAAACGGGCCAAAGAAATTGGTATTCGTAAAGTAGTTGGCAGCAACAGAAAACAATTAATATTTCAGTTTTTGGGCGAATCATTTTTACTC
>JBBSDC010000030.1:0-35910 GCA_038249705.1 Bacteroidales bacterium
GCAAGATATGTAAAGTCCTACTGTGCGAAAGCCAAGAGCAAATGTGTTGCAAATTTTTCGTGTCAGCATGTGTGTCGGCAAAATTTGCAACTTATTTGCTGTGTGTGGGGGTTCGGTTTTTTCTTCGCCTTGTTGCCAACGAATCAATAACCACCACTGTGGCAGTTATATTTCACTTGGCTGCAATGAAGGTGTTTTGTTTTTATATTGATTTTCAGTGCTTTATACACAATTTCCGATGTAAATGCCTTAATTCTCATTATTCCATTCTTAAATAAACTTATAACTACCGCCAAATCACTGAACAAATATACCTTTTTTTTATACTTACAATTAGAGTATGTGTTTTTTAACTACTCCTTTATTACCATAATATTACAATTATATCTCCTGCCCTGGCCGTTTCAATCAAAATCGGATAGTTCTGTTTCTGAAACCTCTGATTTGCCGCTTACCTTTACTCTGCGCCTATCTGTACCAAAACTTCGTTATCAACCGAAATTCCTTGCAGCGATGCCGCTTTGCCACGGTTTACAGCGAGCTGCAGGTAACTGTTTGAGGCATACAAGGCACAATGCTGGCCTTCGCGTACATCGCCGTATGCTTTCACCAATGGGAAAACATCTTTTTTACACACTATCCTGTACTGGTTTTTACCCATGCATTCGCGGGCATACATTTCGGTGATATTTACAAATACATTTTCGTAATTATCGATATGTATTACCCTGCCGAAAATAGTTTTTCCATCGAAAGCCGGCTGCAGCAGCGTTTTCGGATTAAGCTCGGGCAATGCTTCGCCCAGATCTTCCATTTTTGCCCCCTGCACAAGCATAGCAGCAACTTTTGCAAAACGGTCGCGCGACGGGAACGTAAAATAACCTGAATCTTGGTTTACGCCAATAGAAATAATAGCTTCAGGTTTTTTGTCGAGAATAATGGAGATAAGCCCGGTATCGGCGCCAATAAAATAATGACCTTCGGATTTAACGATAACATGAGGGTGCTTGTCCGACTCAATGGAATCGACACCAATAATATGAATGGTGCCTTCGGGAAAACTCCGCCATGCATTGCGCATTACAAACGAAGCGTGTTTTATATCAAAAAGCCTTATCTGGTGCGATATGTCAATTATTACTGCATCGGGCACCCGGCTGAGAATTGCTCCCTTCACCGATGCCACATAATGATCGGTTAGTCCCCAGTCGCTGAGCAAAGTAATAATTGGCATGTAAAAATATTCTAATGTAGTTTCTGATTTAAACCCTGCTGGCAGAATATAAAAGGACGATCCAAATATTGACTTGCCCTATCCTGTTTGAAGCATCAAAAGTAAAAAATATCCGCGTATAATGTGGAATTAACATTAATTTTGTCTGACAATAGTAACCTTTAACACACCCTGAAACAATACATGACCGAAAGCACTTTTTCACTTGAATCATATAGCCCGCTCGAAATTTTTGGTATCAACGACCACAACATCAGTGTGCTCCGCGATATCTTCCCTAAATTAAAAATCATTGCCCGCGACGATATCATCCGCATTAACGGCGACGATCAGGATATTGAATCTTTTTCGCAGTTGTTCACTTCCATGCTGATGTTTTTTGATAACTACGGCAAACTCGACGAGGATGATATTCGTAAACTTACCGCTAACGGCAATGTCGGCGAGGTAATTTCCACCTTTCGCGAAGCCAATGCCGATGTGCTTGTACATGGTAAAAACGGGATGATGATCCGCGCCCGCACTGTTAACCAGGAACGTATGGTGAAAAGCATTGCTGATAACGATATGATTTTTGCCGTCGGTCCTGCCGGAACAGGAAAAACCTATACCGCCGTTGCTTTGGCCGTAAGAGCGCTAAAAAACAAGGAAGTAAGAAGGATTGTACTCACACGCCCGGCTGTGGAAGCAGGCGAAAACCTCGGTTTCCTGCCCGGCGACCTGAAGGACAAACTCGATCCATACCTGCAGCCTTTGTACGATGCGCTCCGCGATATGATACCCACACAGAAACTGGTTGGATACCTCGAGGACGGAACCATCGAAATTGCTCCGCTTGCTTTTATGCGTGGCCGTACGCTCGAAAATGCATTTGCCATCCTCGACGAAGCCCAGAATTGCACCGAAGGACAGCTTAAAATGTTCGTTACCCGCATGGGGCGCTCGTCGAAATTTGTTATCACCGGCGATATCACTCAGATTGACCTTCCGCGAAATCAAAATTCAGGCTTGGTGCAGGCCATGAAGATTCTGCACAACATTAAAGGAATTGATTTTATAACCCTCGATATCCGCGATGTGGTGAGGCATAAACTGGTAACACGGATCATAAACGCGTATGAGAAAATTGTCTGACAAGCAGGATGCGCACCCGGCAACAGCTTTCGCAGACAGGAAACCATTGGCTAAGTAAACTTTGAAACAATCCGGTTACTTGCCCAATATTCTGATTTTTCAACTTACTCCTTCGAAAAACTTTTCTTACTGGAATTTTAATTTTTCAATTTGAGATTGCCCCCTATGCGAAATAACATTTTCCATATAATATTGATGATACTTTTAGCTGGCGAAGTTTGTTTTGGTCAGGAAACTGAACTTTTAAAAGCTGTGAATCAGTTCAATACCGCAGCACACAAAAACCAGCCATGGAATGCCGGCAGTCAGGTTCCCAAAAACGGCTCGGCTAGCGGGTTGCAGAGTGGCGTTAAGCAGTATCTCGAAAAATTCGGGAACCCTGATTTTTTTAACCAGCTTACCCGAAAATCTCCTGAAAGTGACAGCATACTTATTATCGGCGCAACACCCGGCGATTCGCTTATCATAACGGGAGAGTGGCTTTGTAAGGTCGATATACTTGTTTTTGGCGATGGCATACTCCGGTTTAAAAATGCCGATGTTACTTTGTTAGGCGATTTATATGTGTGGGGCGAAACAGCCGAAATAACAGCCGATTCATCATCACTTTACATTCCTCAGCAGTATTTCTATCAACGTTCTATAGTAGCAGCCGGTGCCGGAAAAGTGAAGTTTAGTCACGTTACACTCGATTTCAGCGGACTATCGCATAATATCGTTGCTGCCGACTCATCAGTTTTCGAGTTCACTGATGTTACTAAAAAAGGATTTTCGACAAACGGGCTTTCAGGCAAAGCCAGGTATATGATTAACGGCACTAATCAGGCTGGTGAATTTGTGATTGGCGACAAGTGTGAGCTCGATTTCAAAAATGCAAAAACCGTGTTGCTTTGGCATCAAGTGCCCGAAACAGGCGTGTTTCACTTTAACTTCCCTCCGGCAGGCAATGTTTTGGCATATAACTTCAATGCTGATTTGCCAGGCATCAGCCATATTGATTACACGATAAAACTGGAAAACTGCACCGATGTAATGTGGGCTTTAATGCCTGCCAATGGTTCGGATGTTGATATTTCGGATTCCGAAATCCGTGCTATTGGACTATGGTTTCTGGCTCCTGAACTGGTAAATGTGGGCGGATTGGTAAATAATACAGACTATCAGGATTTTACAGCAACCCTGAGCGACAGAAACATACGGCTGCGAAACACCTCCGTACAAACCTGGAGCCTTTATGCAATGAAAGAAAGTAAAATCGCGGTTACCGGCTGCATTTTGGGCGAAATAGGCTCGATGGGCACATCGGAAGTATCAACAACGTCGGTATTTGTTGATGGCAGCGGTGGATTTATGTGGGCAAACGATACTTCTTTTTTCATGGCGTTTCAAACTCCGCTTACTACTCATGTGCGAAGCAGCAGGAACGGTATTATGATTTATGCCTATTCGCCACTTACAATGGGTTCGGCTCTGGCCATCGATAATTCAACCTTAATGACGGTACAATCATCGTTGCCCGAAGAACCGGTTGCGCTTGACAATGCAAGTGTTTGGAATGTAAATATCGTGTCGCCGTCAGCAGGGAATACTAACTCGGTTATCCCAATAATGGGTTATGCCCTAATTGACCGCGCTCCTGCTTCTACACACCCCGATATGGACTGGTACCAGATGTTTTATTCAACGCCTGACAATGATACACTGATTGCAATTACTCCGAAAATTACTTCCGAAAAACGAAACGATACGTTGGCTGAATGGAATACCACCGGGTTAAAACCAGGTCAGTATCTGCTTCACCTGCGTATTTCGAATGCGGCAGAAACACCTGTGGTTGTAGAGGCTGTTAAAGCTATTTCGCTTAATCCCGGCGTTTTTGGCATTGATGAAACAGGAATCACTGAACTTACCATATTTCCAAACCCGGTTGTTGATATGCTGCATTGCGATTTTCCGGGTTCAAATGTTCCTGCTTTTATCACTAACAGCAGCGGAACAGTGGTGTGGAAGGGTTATTCAGGAAATGCTTCCTTAATTGTAAATGTTACAATTCTGCCACCTGGATTGTATATTCTTTCTTTGTACGATAATGCACGATTTCATAAAGCAAGCTTTATTAAACTTTAACCAAATCAGGTTACAAAAGTGTTTAAACTTATTAACATCGTTGTTGAAAACATTCAGCATCCATAATCGGATTTATAAGTAGTTTGATTTAAATCCTTTGTAATTTTGCAGCTTTAAAAATCAACAGGTAAGGGTTTCATTTCAGTAAAAAAAACAGATCATATGCAAAACGCCATCACACGCACCGATTTCACATTTCCCGGACTCAAAAGCACGTATATCGGAAAAGTCCGCGATGTTTATAATATTGACGACGAATTGCTGATTATGGTCACCAGCGACCGCATTTCGGCTTTTGACGTTGTTCTGCCATGCGCTATTCCTTACAAAGGGCAGGTTTTGAACCAGATAGCAGCCAAATTTCTCGACGACACTTCCGATATTGTTCCCAACTGGAAAATTGCTACTCCCGATCCCATGGTTACCGTCGGTCGCCTTTGCGAACCGTTTAAAGTGGAGATGGTAATCCGTGGTTACCTCAGCGGGCACGCCTGGCGCGAATATAAAGCCGGCAAACGCAGCATCTGCGGGATACCGATGCCCGAAGGAATGAAAGAAAATGATATGTTTCCAAATCCTATCATTACGCCAACTACCAAAGCATCAGTGGGTCATGATGAGGATATTTCGAAGGAAGAAATCCTAAAACAGGGACTTGTAAGTGCTGAGGATTATGAGATGCTCGAAAAATATACCATGGCGATTTTTGAACGTGGAACGCAAATTGCCTCGGGCATGGGATTGATTTTGGTTGATACCAAATACGAATTTGGAAAAGCCAACGGCGAAATTTTCCTTATCGACGAAATTCACACGCCTGATTCGTCGCGGTATTTTTATAAAGAAGGATACGAAGTACGTCAGTCGAAAAACGAGCCACAGAAACAACTCTCGAAAGAATTTGTACGCGAATGGCTTATGGCCAATGGTTTCCAGGGTAAGGACGGGCAAACAATTCCGGCAATGGACGATGAGTTTGTAAACCTTGTTTCGGAACGCTACATCGAATTATACGAAAATATAACCGGCGATAAATTCGAACGCGCTGATGTAAGCAATGTCATAGCCCGCGTTGAGAATAACATCAGTAAATTTTTGGAAGCGTATTATAGATAGGGTTAGGGGTTAGGGGTTAGGGGTTAGGGGTTAACGGAGCTCCCAATGCTCAGCTGAAGGGTTTGGAATTTGGATCTTGAAATTTTTCTTTAGCGTAAAATCCGGATTAAAGTTTTCAACTCCTTCACTTTAGCCAGCTTACCTTCTTCCTGGTATGCATTCATAAGGTCGTAGCACCAGCGCTTCAGCACGGTTTTATTATCCGCAGGCTTAAAACAGTTTTCGGTAATATCAATTCCGGCTTTGTCGAGGTATAACAAAATTTCCTTTTTAGTGAAAACAGCTCCCATCGAAAAAGGATTGATATAAAATTTAACTTCATTCACCGGTTTGTATCCTTCTTTAAAATCGGAAGGAACATGTGTAAAGCAGGCAATAAAATTCCCTGTAAGATCAACACCTTTAACAGGAAGCATCAATTTTTCGGCAACGATAATATACAGTATTCCAATGGAAACAGCGTTCCCATGCCTCGACTGCAGCAGGTTATTTAAAAAATAATGGTCGGGAACATGGATGTCGGCAATTTCGCCGCCATACTCGTAAACATTAAATATAACGTGGTTCAGTACCTTGATTTTTTCGAGGCTCGTAAGGTTATCGTTGAGTTCGAGCCAAACGCTTCGCGTAAGCTTATTTAATTCGGCCAGCAATTTTTCGTTATCCAGATTAGGATACTGAAACCGGGTAGCGATCATAAACCCACGCAGCAAATCGCGGCTTCCTTCAGTCACCCAATTGGTCATTTCGTCAAACAGACTGTCGTATTGTATATTATGAACAATTTCTTCGATCCTGAGGCGTGTAAGTTGGTCGCTGGCATTGAGCCAGGCCTCTTCGAGCGGTTCAACTGCACTGGCTCCAATTGCCAGTATATCATTGCAAACCTGCTGAAACGCTTCCTGATCGGGATCGTCAAGCAGATGAATTAACAGGTTAAGCTGATCAATATTAGGCGCTTCGGACATAGGTTTTTGGCTTGCTTAAAAATACGGTGCTTATCCTTGTACCGTTATTCACTTCGTAATTACTTTTCAACAAAGGAAAGTTGAAATCATTTCTCATTTTTCGACCTGAATAACAGCGCTTTAGTATAAATACAAAAAGTGGATATATACTTTTTATCGCAGGCAAAACATGAATTAAAATGCCGGTGTATTAACTAAAAAACCCCGCAGAAATTCGTCTGCAGGGTTTTAGGATAAAATCAGATTTTATTTACATCAGGTTCCAGACGAAACCCATTTTATACAGAATAACATCCACAACCAGTCCGAGAATGAATAACATTCCAAAAACGCGGTTGTAAACAAAAGCATGTGACACCAGGTACAACGGCCAACCTTCGCCCGAAGCGCCTTCGGGTTTTACTTTTGGCCGTGGTTTCAAAAAGATTTTGGTTGCCCACAATAATTTGGGAATGGCAAAAAGCACGATCAGCATGGCCGGTCCAAGATAGCCGGTAAGCACAAGTGCAATAATAAAAGCATATTGCAATACCCAGAAACCAATAGTCGAATAACGTGCAGCCTTTTCGCCGATAACTACCGGAAGCGTGTGTACACCCTTGGCTTTATCTTCGGGCAGTTTATCCGTATGTTTTCCGAAAAGCACAGTGGTAGGACCTAAAGCATATACAAGACTAAGCAAAACTACCCAGTTGTCCCATTGTCCGCCCGAAACCACGAAATAAGTTCCGCCAACCATTAACGGTCCCCAAACCAGTATTACCGAGGGTTCGCCAAGGCCGTAATATTTCAGTGGCCAGGTGTAGAACAGCAGAAAGAATAAACCAGCGCCTAACAGCCACAAAGCTCCGACACCAGTAACAACCGAAAGATAAATTCCGATTGCAAGCGCAATTCCGAGCGTTATGTAGAAGTATGTCATAAAACTTCTCATGCTGAGCAATCCATGCTCCAAAGGCTGAGGTCCGTAGAGAGAACGGTAATAATTATCTTTATCAATGCCTTTTTTATGATCAACCAGGTCGTTGAGCAGGTTGTTGCTGGCATGTGCCATCACGATCCCCAGCAGGGAAAGAATAAAAAGATCCCACGAAAAATTACCGCTGCGGTATGCGAGCAATCCGCCGATGGCTGCTGCCATTGCTGTCATTATAAAAACAGCAGCGCGCGTGGCAATAAGCCATCGCGAAATCACGTCGAGCGTATTCCACTCTGCTTTTGATATCTGTGGAATTACCCTCAGGGCTTTTATCCACATTGAAGTATTTACCATTATATTTAAGTATTTGTTTACCTAAAAACAAATGCTTTTCAGAAAAGGTTCAGCTGTTCCAAAATGATAAATACCAGGAACTAACAATCGACTGATATCATGATAATTAGAAAATTTTAATTCGTCAAACGCTCTAAAACCAGTTTGATGAGGCGTTCAATATCGCTGTGGTAATTTTTGGCATAGGTGCCGTTAACGCGGTTTGCAACAACCGAGCAAATAGTAAGGGTTTCGTGCCCCAGCATTTTACCTAAACCATAAAGTGCTGATGTCTCCATTTCGAAATTAGCGATCCGGTTTCCTTTATATTCAAAGGTTTCGATAAGGTGATTCAATTCGGGAAATGCAAGTTTTAACCGGAGTTCCCTACCCTGTGGGCCATAAAAACCGGGAGCTGTAAGCGTGATTCCATGTACGAGATCTTTCCCGAGTTTTTCCATCAGCATCTGCGAGCAAGGTACAGCATATACACCTGGTAGTTTTTCGTTCCAGGAAACATATTTCTCAAATGCATCGGAAAGTTCCGTATTCATCACACTTTTACCTTTTTCATAAAAATAGAGTAATCCATCGAGACCCATTCCGTAGGTTGATGCCACAAAATCGCCGGGCTGTATATCAGCCTGCAACGCGCCGGCTGTGCCCAGCCTGATAATATTAAGTTTTGTGTGAGTTGACTTAGGCTCGCGTTTACCAAGATCAATATTTACAACCGCATCCAGTTCATTAATAACAATATCGAGATTATCAGTCCCCATTCCTGTTGACAAAACGCTGAGTCGTTTGTTACCTATTGTTCCTGTATTCGTATAAATCTCACGGTTTTGAACCGAAAACTCAATTTTATCGAAATATTTCGAGATTTCTTTTACCCTACCCGGATCGCCAACAACAATAATGGTATCGGCAATATTTTCGGGATGCAGATGAAGGTGATACACACTTCCATCGGGATTCAGGATAAGTTCGGATTCAGCAATTGGTGCCATAATTAGCGGATGAATGAGTAAAAAAGTATATTTGTAAGCAAAAGTAATCAAATCAGCCAAGCAATGAATAAAATACTCATACCAATAGATTTCCAGAGGCAATCGCACTTTGCTCTCGAACAATCATACAACCTGGCGAGGCTGTTGGAAGCTGAAATTATCCTTATCTACGTGCATGAACAGTCAGGTTTGTTCGCCGGGTTTTTCAGCAACGATCAGAATAACGAAATACTTTCAAAAATTGACGAACAACTTGCAGAACTAGCAGGAAGAGCTTCAATAGCCGGAGGAATTCCTGTTTCGTACCGTATTGAAAAAGGACGGATTTATTCGAAAATCATCGAAGTTGCCAAAAGCATTAATGCACAGTATATAGTATTGGGAACGCATAGTTCAACTGATGACGAAATCAAAGAAAAGCGGGTCGGCGCAAATACTTCGAGAATAATAAGAAATGCGTTGTGTCCTGTTATAACCATCAATGCAAAACATCTGTATCCCGGTTGCCGCAATATACTTTTACCACTCGATCTAACAAAAGAAACCAGGCAAAAAGTAACGATAGCTATTGAATTAGCCAAATTTTACGGTGCCGGCATAAAAGTTGTTTCTGCTTTATGGTCAAAAAAAGATCCGGCCATTCTAAGCCGTTTATATCAGCAAGGTTCACAAGTAACTGATTTTATTTCATCGGCCGGAATCGAATGCAGTTTCGAAGTTGTTGAAAGTCGTGGCGGCGAAAAAACGCTTGTTCCATCCATTCTCAATTATGCATACCAGCAGGAAGATATCGATCTGATAATCATCCTTACCCAGCAGGAAATAGGCATGGTTGAATACTTTGTGGGATCACATGCCCAGGAGTTTATCCGGTTATCGGATATTCCGGTGATGTCAATAATTCCGAAGGAGTTGGGGATAACTTCGATTTTCTCCTGATTCCAAAATCCAAATTCATAAATCGTAAATCGTAATTCGTAATTCGTAATTCGTAATTCGTAATTCTTAATTCGTAATTCGTAATTCATAATTCGTAATTCGTAATTCATAATTCGTAAATCGTAATTCATAATTCGTAATTCGTAATTCTTAATTCGTAATTCTTAATTCGTAAATCCATTCAACCCCTCAAAATGCTTGCAGAAATAATTACCATCGGCGACGAACTTCTTATCGGGCAGGTGATCGACACTAACTCAGCCTGGATATCCGAACAACTTAACATGACTGGAATCAAAGTACATCAGATTACCAGCATTTCCGATAACCAGGAACATATTTTACAAACACTCAAAGAAGCTTCAACAAGAGTTCAGCTTATTTTAATCACCGGCGGACTAGGGCCTACCAAGGATGATATCACGAAGCAAACTCTTTGCAAATATTTTGATACATCGCTGATTTTCAGCGAAGAAGCATATACGAATGTTGCGAATCTATTCTACCACCGCGGAGTTGCTGTTACTGAGATAAACCGTCAGCAAGCTATGGTGCCGGCCAACTGCAAAGTGTTGCCGAATGCAAACGGAACCGCTCCTTGCATGTGGTTTGAGAAAGATAACTGCATTTATGTTTCGATGCCGGGTGTGCCTTTCGAAATGAAAGCCATTATGGAACAGGAAGTTATACCACGGCTCCAGCAGCAACAAAACCAGGTGATCATTCACCGCACCATACTTACCGAAGGAGTGGGCGAATCGATGCTTGCATCCATAATTGAAACCTGGGAAGATACACTACCTGAATTTATAAAACTGGCTTACCTGCCACAGCCCGGCATTGTAAGGCTGCGACTTACAGCCTACGGAACTGACCGTAACGTATTACAGGAAGCTATTAACAAAGCAGAGAAAGAAATTTATCCATTGGCCGGGAAATTTATTTTTGGTTTCGATAATGATACAATTGAATCGGTTGTCGGGAATAAACTCAGGCAAAAAGGTATTACACTTTCGACAGCCGAAAGCTGCACCGGCGGCAATATCGCTCAGCTAATTACAAGCATTGCAGGCAGTTCCGATTATTTTAAAGGTTCGGTTGTGGCTTACTCTAACGAGATAAAGGAAAGATTGCTTGGCGTCCCTCACCAGACTATACTTGATCACGGCGCTGTGAGCGAACAAACCGTTGTTGCCATGGCCGAAGGAATCAGGGAGCGTTTTGCCACTGATTATTCAATTGCTGTTTCCGGCATTGCCGGCCCGGGAGGCGGAACGGATGAAAAACCGGTTGGTACAACATGGATTGCCGTTGCAACACCAAATGGAACCATTGCCCGAAAATTCCTGCTCGGCGATCACCGTGGGAGAAATATCCGGAAAGCATCGGTGGCAGCTTTAAATATGCTGAGAGGGAAATTGATCAAATAATTGTAAAAAAAAGGCAGCAGGATTGCGCTGCTACACTCTTGAACTAAAACAAATATTTTTGCAACCTGCTACTTATCAGATTGATAGCTTTAGCAAAACACTCTTTTAACTTGCTTCAGGAACATTCTTAAACTTTTTTACAGGAATGTTTTGATTTTTACAAATTTATACAGACCTTTGCACTCCATTTTGAAAAGCATAAAACCATGTCGAGAATTTGCGAATTAACCGGAAAGAAAATGATTGTAGGAAACACCGTTTCCCACTCAAATATTAAAACCAAACGCAGGTTTTACCCAAATCTTCAAACCAAACGTTTCTTTATTCCTGAGGAAAATAAATGGATTACTTTGAAAGTTTCAACTTCAGCACTCCGCACAATCAACAAAAATGGCATCTCCGCATGCCTGAAGGAAGCCCGCGAAAAAGGTTTTCTTATTAACAAGTAGACATTTGTAATGTATATTACCAGAGCTGTTTCCCGCAAGGGTGACAGCTTTTTTTGTTGCCCGGTGAATGTACTTTAACAATATTTTTGAAAACTACTTAAGCCAATCTTTCCGGGGAAAGGTAAAAGAAATATCTTTGCATCTGATGAGACTATCGTTAGCCACAGCCTTAATAATACTTTCAGTGCTTGCAGCTGGTAAAGCAGCAGCTCAGCGTATCAATGATCTTGTGCAGTTTTCGGGTGTTGTGGTTACTGCCGACAGCCTCCGGCCTGTGCCATTCGCCAATATTGCTGTTGCACAAACAGGCCGTGGCACCACATCCGACTACTGGGGATTTTTCTCCATAGTAGTACGTAAAAATGATCTGATCTCATTCTCGGCGGTTGGTTTTAAATCCGGCTTGTTCAGGATTCCGGATACATTGAGCGAAAACCGATATTCTCTTATACAGGTAATGTCGTCGGATACCATTATGCTTACCGAAACCGTTATTTATCCCTGGCCCAGCAAGGAACAATTCAGGCATGCATTCCTAACTTTAGATGTTCCTGACGATGATATCGAAATTGCACGCCGCAACCTTGCATACATGGAAATGCGCGAAATATACGGCCGCAATTATGATCCCGAACGATACGGTTACACTCCCGGACAAAGCTACCGCAATTACGCCAGTAACCAGGCTGATAAGCTTTATTATAACGGACAAACCATGCCCAATAACCTACTTAATCCTATTGCATGGGCAAAGTTTATAAAAGCATGGAAAAGAGGGGACTTTAAGAAGAAGTATTAAATAGTGAATAGGGAATAGCTGTAGCGCAGCGGAAGTGGCGATCTGCGCCATGAATAGCTGTAGCGCAGCGGAAGTGGCGCTCTGCGCCATGAATAGCGAATAATGAATATGAATAGGATTGATACTACCCTCGCAATCAAACTTTTAGTCCCTCGCATTGTCACACCTTCTCTGTATCGTCCTGAAATTTGTTTACAGTTTTTGATTTAAAATTTCCTTCGACATTTTTTATACCTCTCTGTCCTTCGGACATCTCCCCTTGAAAAAAGTGCAGACCCTCCTGCCCAAACACTCCCCTTTTCCCCTATTCCCCTTGTCGCCCCATTCCTCATCTCCTTGTCACTGACTTTTCTCCCCTCTCCTTGCCTATCCTCTCCTTGTCTCCCCCTCTCCTTGCCTCCCCTCCCCTTGTCGCCTTGTCCATATTTTCCCACAACAAATTATACTACTTTTGCATAAAATCCGTTATCCGCATTGTTGAACTTCATTTTTATCAGCCTTATCAATAACTACCGCCCTATTTTGAAGCCTTTTCCCACTCACATTGTTTCTCTTTTAAAATCATTACTCAGTATTTGTTTACTGATAATGAGCACTATTGTTACTGCACAAGTTGGAATGATCACAGGAAGAGTGACTGACGAGAAGAACCAACCCGCTGAGCTTGTAAACGTGAGTATTTTCGGTTATCCGGGTGGCACAACCACGGCTGTTGACGGGAGCTACAGTCTGCAGGTGCCAGCCGCCAGAACAGTAAAAATCGTATATTCTTTTATCGGTTTCAAAACCGACACTGCTATTGTGAAAGTGAATGCAGGTGAAAAACTTAGGGTTAACCGCACAATAATTTCCACAGCTACCGAACTTGAAAGTATTATTATCGAAGACCGGCAGATCCGGAATACTAACCTTACACGCATCGATCCACGTGTGGTAAAATCATTGCCCACTTCATCAGGAGGTATTGAGGCATTGATAAAAACCATGCCAGGCGTAGTTTCAAACAATGAACTCAGCTCACAATATTCGGTACGTGGCGGTAACTTCGACGAAAACCTTGTGTATGTTAATGATATTGAAATCTACCGGCCTTTCCTTGTCCGCTCGGGGCAGCAGGAAGGTCTGAGTTTCCTGAACAGCGACCTGGTTTCGTCAGTTCTCTTTTCGGCAGGTGGTTTCGAGGCACGCTACGGCGATAAACTTTCGAGTGTGCTTGATATCAAGTATAAAACACCTGTAAAATTTGCAGCATCCGGAGTAGTCAGTCTCCTGGGAGCAACAGCTCATGTGGAAGGAGCCACCAAGAACCAGAAGTTTACCTACCTGGCCGGAGTGCGTTATAAAACCAACCAATACCTTTTGAATGCCCTCGAAACCAAAGGGAGTTACAAACCGGTGTTTCTCGACATACAATCGCTGCTGACATACAACCTGTCTAAAAAGCTGGAATTATCAGTTCTGGGGTATATCTCTTCCAATAATTACACGTTTGTCCCTGAAACGCGTGAGACAAATTTCGGTACTTATTTCACACCTTTGCGACTTACCATGTATTTCGAAGGACAGGAAGTTGACAAATATGATAGCCGTATGGGAGCACTTACTTTAACCCATAAACCAAGCAAACATTTACAGATCAAATGGATAGGCTCGGCTTACGATTCGCGCGAAACAGAATCGTTCGATATATTATCAGAATACTACATTGCCTTACTTGATAACCAACCTGATGGCGCTGATCTGAACGAATCAGTCGGAGCCAAAGGCGTGGGTGGGTATTTTGACCATGCCCGCAACCAGCTCGACATGACGGTATTAAATTTTGAAAACCGGTATAGCTATTCAAAAGGCAATAGTTTTGCCCTGTGGGGAATAAAATATCAGAAGGAAATTATCAACGACCGCATCAATGAATGGCAACGGATTGATTCCTCTTTTTATTCGTTGCCTGCTAATCCAGGCACTCCCGGTCAAGCCGGAAACCTTACCGATTTTGTTTTAAACTATCACCTGAAAACCAAGGCTGATCTTAACACAAACCGATATACCGCTTTTTTACAAAACACCTGGACACTCGAAGGCGATTCAACCGACCTTGCCTTTACTGCCGGCGTGCGTTTTCATTACTGGGATTACAACGGGCAGTTTATAGTCAGTCCACGGGCAAGCATTTCGTACAAGCCAAAATGGGAAGAAGATGTTATGCTTAGGTTCTCAGCCGGATATTATTACCAGCCGCCTTTTTATCGCGAATTACGCAACCTGCAGGGAGATATAAATCCCAAACTGATGGCTCAGAAATCAATACAGTTTGTTGCCGGTAGCGATTGGAATTTTATGGCCTGGACTCGTCCGTTCAAATTTGTTACTGAAGTGTATTACAAGCATCTATCTGACCTTGTACCTTACCAGGTTGATAATGTACGGATACAATACCTGGGCATAAACGGATCAAAAGGGTATGCATATGGTATTGATTTTAAAGTGAATGGTGAATTTGTAAAAGGCGCTGAATCGTGGGTCAGTCTTTCGTATATGAAAACGGCGGAAGACCTGTACGATGATGTTTACATCAAATATTATAATGCCGCAGGAGAAACTATTCATAAAGGATATACCGAAGATGAAGTTCCCGTTGATACGGCAACCATTTACCCCGGTTATATTCCCCGACCCACCGACCAGCGAATAACTTTTGGTTTATTCTTCCAGGATTACCTGCCGATGAACCCTACTTTTAAAATGAATATCGGTCTGTATTTCGGAAGCGGCCTGCCCACCGGAGCACCCAATACCCCGTTATACACGCATACACACCGTTTGCCGCCGTACAGGAGAGTTGACATCGGCTTATCCAAACAATTCATAGGATCGGAAGCCATGCAGCCCAAAAAGGGTTTCTTTAAAGGATTCAAATCTTTATGGGCAACTTTTGAAATTCTTAATCTACTGCAGGTAAGCAATACAATTTCCTACAACTGGGTACGTGATATCAACAATAATATGTATGGTGTCCCCAATTTCCTTACCCCGAGGCAGATTAATATTAAGATTGGGGCTGAGTTCTGATTTCAACTGCGATAATATGTTGGGTTAATTCTTTTCCCGCCGCAATCAATCTGAAATAGTAAGGCATATTAGGTAATGCGATTTGTAATCGCATTAAAATTACTACAGCGATTGGAAATCGCTGTACCCTAATTCAAGATGCTGAATATCTGTTTATTAAATATATTTATCGATAAGACTACCAACAAGCTATCAACATATATCTGATTATCAATTGTTTGTAGTTTTTGTCATGTACTAAGAACTATATTATACAAATCAAGAGCTTTTCATAAAAATGCGACAGGGTGAAATGTATGCAGATAATTATTATACTTTTACGCTTTAAAGACTTTCAGAATTCTTACTAATTGCTCAATGAGATGAAAAACATACTTCGATTAATCATTATAAATATCTTTTTGCTAATTGCCACAATGGTTTACAGCCAACAGGAATGCAAAGTATTGAAGCCAGGTATTGGGGACCATTATGAAGGCAAATGCAAAAATGGTTTTGCTAACGGCAAAGGAATTGCTACGGGAATCGACAAGTATGAAGGGCAATTTATCAAAGGTTTACCTCAGGGCAGTGGTACATATAACTGGGCGGATGGAAGTGCTTATACCGGTGAATGGTTAGAAGGGTTAAGACATGGTATAGGAAAGTATATATTCAGTAATTATGGAAATGACAGTATTCAAGATGGACTTTGGCTAAATGATGAATACAAAGGGGGCAAGCCAGATAAACCAAATGTTAATTATAATTATGGAGTTGAACGATATAACTTCAAAAAGAATCCAAGCCGATCAAACAGGGTCCTGATTGATCTTTTCCAGAACGGTGTCCGTAACAATAAAACAGCAAACTTACTATTGTCAACCAGCAGTGGAGAGGATATTACCTATGGGAATTTAATGGGATATGATAATGTGATTTTTCCTGTAACTATCAAAATCACATATACTACCACAAATAAATTAAAAACTGGATCTGTAAATGTCAGGTTTGAATTCGTTATTTATGAACCTGGCGATTGGAAAGTTGAGCTGTACAATTAGACAGTTGAGCTGGCACCATCCGGGATTTTCTGATTTGTATAAAATTTTCGGGTTATGAATATCAGAAGACAACCTATAAAAAAAAGACCCCAACCTTAAAGTCCGGGTCTTTTGTGTAACTGCCGGGAGTCGAACACTGATCCAAACAGGTCGCAAAACCGCTTTCTACATGCTTAGCCTTTAATTGATTTTCGGGTAAGAGCCGGCAAAAAGCCACCTAATCCTTCCCTTATTCCCAGCTACTCCGCAAATCCTTTCGTGTAGTTATATGATAAAAATTAAATATACTGAATGAGCCACAATTATACCGGATCATAAAAAACGCCCCTGAAGCTTAAAGCGTGTGCGTCAATCCATTTCACCACATACTCAACAAAATCACTTCTGAAAATGATCGTTTTTAAGCATAATTGGCAGCTGAGCAAAAAAGTTAATCATACCCATGATCAACTCTGTTAAAGAAATATAAAACAATGAACCTTTTATATTCAATTCTGTTATTTATATAGTTTCTAAATTATTTTAAAACCAACAAAAATTCAATAAAACTATGGACTACAAATTTCCCGAATTACCATACGCATTTAATGCCCTTGAGCCCCATATCGACGCAATGACCATGGAGATTCATTACTCAAAACACCACAAAACCTATTTCGATAAGTTTGTAGCCGCCATAAAGGAAACGGATATGAACGGTGCATCGCTCGAAGAAATTTTCGCCAACGTTAGCAAATTGCCAATGGCTGTGCGCAACCATGGCGGTGGATTATACAATCACTCCCTTTTCTGGGAAAGCATGGCTCCAAATGCCGGTGGAGAACCAAAAGGCAAACTGGCTGATGCCATCAATGCCAAATATGGTTCCTTTGCTGAATTTCAGACAAAATTCAACGACGCTGCTGCAAACCGCTTTGGAAGTGGATGGGCATGGCTCTCGGTGAAAGCGGATAAGAGCCTTTGCGTTTGTTCGAGTGCCAACCAGGATAACCCGCTGATGGACAATGCTGATTGCCCTGCAACCCCGATCCTCGGACTTGATGTTTGGGAACATGCTTATTACCTTAAATTCCAAAATCGTCGCCCGGAATACATTACCGCTTTCTGGAATGTAGTAAACTGGGAAGTTATTACCTCACGTTACGATGCTTTAGTTAAATAAATATGAAAAAGATACTTGGCTATTTCCTGATGATGATGATTTTCCCCTTGGCTTCAATAGCCCAGCAGGAATCCATCCATAAATTCGCAGCACTTCCATATGCCTATGATGCGTTGGAACCATACGTCGACAAGATGACTATGGAAATACATTACGACAGGCATCACCGTGCTTACTATAAAAATTTCATGACAGCTATTCAAAGCTCTGAGCTGGAAAAAATGTCGATGGAAGCAATTTTTGCAAAAATAAGTACACAGCCTGCCGTTATACGTAACAATGGTGGCGGATACTGGAACCACGAACTTTTCTGGAATTGTATGAAACCAAATGGAGGTGGAGAACCTTCGAGCAAACTTGCAAAAGCTATTAATGAAACTTTCGGTTCGTTCGAAAATTTTAAAAAGCAGTTTGGTGATGCCGGAGCCAAACGTTTTGGTTCAGGGTGGGCATGGCTTGCTGTTGATTCCGATGGTAAACTTTTTGTTACCTCCACTGCCAACCAGGATAATCCGCTAATGGATACCGAGGAAAAACGTGGCACCCCGATTTTAGCTTTGGATGTATGGGAACATGCATATTACCTGAAATATCAGAACAAGCGCGGCGATTATATTTCCTCATTCTGGAACGTAGTGAACTGGGGATTTGTTGAATCGCAATATGCAAAGGCCATTAAATAAAAGAATTGTTTGTTTAGGTTAGTTGCTAAAAAGCCCGGCAGTTGTAAAACTTGCCGGGCTTTTGTTTTTAGCGATCAGCTTTCAACAATACTATTCGAACGAAAGGATAGCTGATTTAATAATTTCGAGTGCTTCGCGAAGTTGTGTTTCGGTAATTACCAAAGGTGGTGCAAACCTGATAATATTGCCGTGAGTAGGTTTGGCAAGCAAACCCATATCTTTCATTTTCACGCATATATCCCATGCTTCGACACCGTTTTTAGGATTGATAACCACAGCGTTGAGTAAACCTTTACCACGAACCAGTTCAATCATTCCGCTTTTAACGTTTGATAATTCTTCGCGGAATATTTTACCAAGGTAATCGGCTTTTTCAGCTAGGTTTTCGTCTTTCACAACTTCCAGGGCGGCTATTGCAACGCGCGCTGCAAGTGGGTTTCCACCAAAAGTAGAACCGTGTTCGCCTGGTTTGATGGTAAGCATAATTTCGTCGCTGGCTAAAACAGCCGAAACCGGCATTGCTCCTCCCGAAAGGGCTTTTCCCAGAATCAGAATATCAGGATGAACATTTTCGTGATCACAGGCCAGGAGTTTACCTGTACGGGCAATACCTGTCTGAACTTCGTCGGCGATAAAAAGAACATTGTTCTTTTTACACATATCAAATGCTTTGGAAAGATAACCGGCATCAGGAACAAAAACACCAGCTTCGCCTTGTATCGGCTCAACCAGAAAACCGGCAACGTCTGGATCCTGCAACGCTTTTTCCAGTGCAGGCAGATCGTTGTAAGGAATAGTAATAAAACCAGGCGTGAATGGACCAAATCCGCTGTATGAATCCGGATCTGTTGACATGGAAATAATAGTGATCGTTCGCCCATGGAAGTTGTTTTCGCAAACGATGATTTTTGCATTTCCGTCTTTAATACCTTTCACTTTATAAGCCCATTTACGGCAAAGTTTCAGGGCAGTTTCATCAGCTTCGGCACCCGAATTCATTGGCAAAACCTTATCATAACCAAAATATTCGGTTATATATTTTTCGTAAATGCCAAGCATATTGTTATAAAAAGCCCTTGAGGTAAGGGTGAGTGTCTGAGCCTGGTCAACCATAGCTGCAACAATTTTCGGATGGCAATGTCCCTGGTTTACAGCCGAATAAGCTGACAGGAAATCGAAGTACTGTTTGCCTTCAACATCCCAGACCAGAGCACCTTCGCCTTTGGCCAATACCACAGGCAACGGGTGGTAATTGTGCGCACCATACTTGTCTTCCAGCTCGATAGCTTTGGCTGATGTTAAATCTTTTAGGATCTCGTTAAGCATAAAAAATTATTGATTTATTGTTAGTTAAAGTAAAACATGGTACAAAGGTAATTATTAAAGATCAACTAACAAGGACGGCGAAAAATTCTGTCGAAGGATGGATTTAGACTAAGTATAATTAAGTGAAGAATGAAGAGTGAAAAATGAAGAGTGAACTTAGCGAAGCGATCTCACGACCGAAGGGAGTGATAGTAAAAAATGGAAAGAGTACTACCTTAGTAATGATATTTACACTGAATGATAATTATCTCGTTATCCTCTGAAACTTTATAAACAAGTCGATGCTCATCGTTTATCTGCCGTGACCAATAGCCTTTCAACTGATGTTTCAATGGCTCAGGCTTACCAATACCTTCAAAAGTAGTGCGGTCAATACTCTGAATAAGTTCGTTTATCTTTTTAAAAATTTGTTTATCAGTAGCAGCCCACTCCTTGTATGTATCAAATATCTCAATATCCCTGTCTTTAAAAAGATTTTTAACCGATTCAATAAAACTTCGGTCTAATTCTTTTGCATTTAATTTGAATACTGTTTCCATAAAATTATTATTTATTCAAATTTACAAAAACATCTTTAATACCTGAAGAATATTTACTTTTCCCAAAAATTTTAGCAGGCATAATAGTGAAAAATGATCAGTGAAAAGCAATCAACAAAAATTGACCTTTTGTGCCAAAATTCTGGAGTTTAAGGTCCTTCTCCTTGAGGACAAGGTGCCCGCAGGGCGGATGAGGTGCAGAACGAAAAGTGAAGAGTAAACCTCCTACCCTTTCGCAACTGCCCCGTCATTCTTTATCAAGTCTTTATAATTAAGTGAGGGGGAAGGAACAAGCTGCCCGAGGCCAAGCTTTTCCCACATTTCATCCACTTGCCGGATGGTGGTATCGTCCATGGCAAGCACATTCGGCCACTGCCGCTTAAAACCGTCGGCTTCGAGGGATTTACCGGTTCCGTCAATAGCCATAGGTGCGGATCGTTGCCCATTTTCGTTTCTGGCATAAAAACAATCCCGTAAAGGATCGATATTATTGGCAACCAGCCACACAATATCCTGAATTCGGATGGCAACAGCTTCCGGATCAATATAAACAACCCAACTTATTCCATCAAACACTCCTTTTTCAAAAAGTTGCTGATGCAAGGTATGCGGATTTACTATTGCCTTTTCGATTCCGATTACCAGAACCGGTAATTGATTGCGGGTTAGCGTATAATTGCATTGCATTCCGGCCAAATCAGGATGGCTCTCGTTAAACTTAAAATCCTGAGAAGTTGTATAATCTGCCTCACCAGGCAATTTTGTTGTTGCATCTATGCCAAGTTTACTTCCTAGCGCAAAGCGGCTGCTCGAATGGTCGAGTACATCAACAGGTCCGCGATTAAAAATAATATCATCAACCGGATGAACATTTTCACAAATGAGTGATGCAACAGCTTTGCTATCATTAAGATCCACATCGGCATCAGTAACAACCAGTATTTTATTGAACATCATCTGCCCGGCTCCCCAAAGGGAATTCATTACTTTTTGCGCTTGTCCGGGATAAGTCTTTTTAATTTTTACAAGTACGATATTGTGAAAAACGCCTTCATCAGGCATCACCATATCAACAATTTCGGGTAGCAGACTGAGCTTGATGAGAGGCAAAAAAATCCGTTCAGTTGCTTTACCCAGCCATTTATCCTCCTGCGGCGGAATACCAACAATGGTTGTAGGGTATACGGCCTGTTTGCGGTGTGTGATGCAGGTTACATGAAAAACCGGGTAATAATCGGCCAATGAATAAAACCCCGTATGGTCGCCGAAAGGTCCTTCCAGAATAAGGTCTTCTGCCGGATCGACATATCCTTCCAGAACAAAATCAGCATCAGCAGGCACTTCGATATCCGAAGTGAGGCATTTCACGAGTTCCACCTTTTTTTTACGCAGAAATCCGGCCAGCATATATTCATCAATATTTTCGGGCATAGGTGCAGTTGCACAATAGGTATAAACCGGATCGCCACCAAGCGCGACAGCTACAGGCATTTTAAGTCCAAGGCGTTTGTATTCGCGGTAATGTGCCGCTGAGTTTTTATGCAAATGCCAATGCATCCCGGTTTTATCCTCATCAAAAACCTGCATCCGGTACATGCCAACATTCCGCACACCAGTTTCTGGGTGACGGGTATGCACAACAGGCAAAGTGATAAACGGCCCTCCATCGTGCGGCCAGCATGTGAGTACCGGCAATTTCGAAAGATCAGGTTTTTCCATCACAATTTCCTGGCAGGCACCTTTCCCTTTCATACGTCGAGGCATAAAAGCGGCCACTTCGGCAAGGGTCGGTAAAAAAGCGAGTTTACTTATCAACGAACCGCGCGGAGTCATAAAATCAACTAAAAGATCCTGAATTTGCGCTGCAGTATCATCGAGAGTTTTTACTCCAAGAGCCAGGCACATACGTTTTTCGCTGCCCATCGAATTAATAAGCAAAGGGAATTGTGTGCCGTTGTTTTCGAAAAGCAAAGCTTTCCCTTCATTTTTACTCATTCGGTCAGTTATTTCACTGATCTGAAGATGAGGGGAAACGTACTCTTTAACCCTGACAAGTTCGCCGGACTGCTCAAGTGCCGTTATAAAAGCCTGTAAATTAGAGTATGACATTCTTTAAGCGATTTATGATGATGATAAAGATATATTGGACTAAGCTACGCATTTTTTACGTTGTCAGTAACCCATTTTCATGAAGCAAAATGAGAATAAACCAAGCCAATAATTAAACATTCCGTGTCGGGTTTAAAAATCGGTCATGACACCAGAAGATCAAGTAAAACCGCTTTTTGAATCAAAAAAAAAGGTCACCCATTCAGGTAACCTTTTAAATTCAATAACTATAAGTAAGCACTATCGTACTGATGGAGCATCAAAGTTTATCAGCAATGAGAAACGCAAAGTATGTTCGAGAGGGTTTTTTGTTTCGAGCGGAATTAGGTATGAGAAATCGATACCCAGAATATTGTATCTGAACCCTGCACCAAGTGTAAAAAACTTCCGGTTTCCTTTGTTTACATTTTCGTAAAAGAAACCACCTCTAACTGCGAATTGCTGTGCATACCAGTATTCGATACCGGTTGCGATATTGATTTCGCTCATCTCTTCACTAAATCCACCGGGAGCATCGTAAAAAGAATGAATCATACCAACAGGAACTGAAACATTAGGATCCAGACCGCTTATAATTGAATCGCCACTCGTAATTGCATTGGTAGGAACCAGTAATTTGTTAAAATCAACCATGAATGTCATCTGGTTAAAATCATCGAAATCGAGGGTGAGAGAAGGTCCTATTTTCAAATTGGTAGGAATGAAATCCTTTTTCGTATTATCGTCGCTGTACGACATTTTAACCCCGATATTCGAAATATTAAGTCCCCAGGAAAAATTACCTTCAACCTGATCGAATTCAACGGGGATACGTTGAAAAATTGAAACATCAGCAGCTACTGAACTTCCCGGTTTCGTAGCTGTTCCACCAACATCCTGCCCTTGGGTTAGGTTCGAATGTATATACCTGGCAGCAACACCCATCGAAAGGGTTTTGGTAAGGAAGCGGGCATAAGTACCATCAAGTGCAAATTCGTTTGGACGGTAGTTACCAACTGACCAACCGTTATTATCAGTAAAATTTATATCACCGAGATTAAAATAACGCAGTGACATGGCTACAACCTGGTTTTTATCAATCCGTTTGAAAGCACTCAGGTATGCAAGATCAATATCATTGGTAAGACCTTTAAGCCATGGGCTGTATGAAAGTCCTACACCCATATCTTTTTTAATGAAAGCATACTTTGCCGGATTGTAGTGCATTGAGAAAGCATCGGGCTCTGAAGAAACGCCGGCATCGCCCATTGAACCACCGCGTGCATCAGGCGAAATAGATAAAAAAGGCACGGCAGTAGTGATTGGATTAAACTGGCCAATATAGTTATCAGGATTTTGTGCTTTGGTTGTAGTGATTGCAGCAATCAGCAGCAATAAGGTAAAGAACAATCGTTTGAGGTGTGTCATAAGTATTAAAAAATAAAGTCGCTAAATTACTTGTTATTAGTATCCTGCTATTAAACGGCGATTATTTGATGTTATTGCATGAAATACGGTTTTTTCTGTTTAACCGAATATTTTAGTAAAATCAGCCTAAATCAGGTAAAGGAAACACAGTTGTTCAGCCCTGTTTCCAGGCTAAAAAAAATGTTTATCTGAAGATATTCGCCAGGTTCAGATTATGATTAAAATAATAATTTAAGGTTGTTAATTTCTTCGAAAGCTTCATTTACTTCACTTTCACTACTCTTGTTGCCTTTACAGTGGATGAATTACTATTTGATGCCCGTATACTGATGAGATAAATACCCGCAACAACAGGAACACCTGAAGCATTTCGCCCATTCCAGGTTAATTTGCCGGCATTGTATTCGTGCGACAGCAATAACTCATTTGTTGTGGAATTAACCAGCGAACCATTGATATCAAATATTTCGAGGTACGCTTTAAAAGGTGTATCAAACAGATTTATATCGAAACCGACCGTGATCTCATCTTTGAAAGGATTTGGATATACATTTACTGAAGTGATAGTAATCTGCATATTTTTAACTACAATAAAAGTAATGACAGCTTCGGACGAATTATTAAAAACATCCCATACTTTCAAAGTGAGCGAATGCTTTCCTTCGGCTAATTGCGGAAACTTATATCTGACTTCGCCTGTACGAAAACTGTCGAGATCGGAGTTATAGTAGGCATTAAGCACAACTGACACGGATTCATCTTCATCGAGCATTGCAACTATATCATGCCCGATACCGTTGCTCATGGTATTAATTCCGCTTTCGTCGCTTAATTTCGCTATCAGCAAAGGAGTATCACACGTTAAACCGCCATCCGTAAAACTGTAATCATTAATAAATAATGAAATTGCCGGGCCGGAACTGTCATTGCTTTCACTCCCTGATCCACCGATGATAATCTGTTTGCAAAAGCCTGTAGCATCCGAATCCGCACTATGCGCATAATAGGATATTTTACCCAGGCCATAACTGTAATCAATATCGCGTGGTACAATGAAATTTACTGTAAAATTGCCACTTGTAACTGTAGCTTTTCCCTGGTAAATATAATTATCCTGAACAGAAAATGCTTCAGGCCAATCAGTGGCATCGGAACCTAAAGTACTAATAGAACGCGCTTTATCAAAAACTTTTACATCCACTACGCCGTTAAACGTAGTAAGCAAATTATCAGAATCATCGGTTATTATACCTTTTATCTGAACCGGAGTCATCGCTGCTATAGTATCCGGATCAGCGCCTGGTTCGCGTCCGTTGATCTCAGTTGTAACTACTTTGTGCTGAGGATAAGCTAACCGCAAAGCAGGGTCACCTAACAATACAAAATTCCGGATATACTTAACATCACCACCTGAAAACTTATTTTTTGCATAAGTAATTGCATCTCCAAAACGGGGATACCCGCCTTCAAACTTTGAGAGTAAGGTGTCGAAGATATACCAGTTGAAACGAAGATTTGGATCAGGACTTGCCAGGCGGGTAGTGGTAATCAATGCAATTCCTCCGCCGTGCGGATTAAGAAAAACATACTCCCCTGCCGAAACTTTTCCAGGATCGTCATACCTGCTAAATTCGCATGTTGCCGTTATGAAAAGTGGCATATGGGAGTAATTTGTCCAGGCCTCTATATCTCTCACCGTGAGAATTGATTCCGTAGCCCATCCCATTCCACCGCCATGTCCGGTGTAATTCATAACAAGCACTCCTGTTTCGACACACGAATTAATTGCCGCATTAACTTCCGGGCATCTCTCACCAGCAGGAGTCGGAATTTGCTTGAAAGCATCAGTATAAATTTTGTTAATATTAAATACTGACCCTTTTTGATCTATTAGCACAGCAAGGCTTTTATCAGCCTGACGGAAATGAATATTTTGATCGCCGTCATCAGCTACAAGTGCAATTTTATTGCGCCAGTCGCCAAATGATGCCTCCGCATTGGAAGCATAAAAAATACATTTGTCAACGGCCATCCTGGCTTGCTCAATGCTGCTTACCGGAAAGCGCCCGATCCCCAGGTCGATAAGTCCATAGCAATCATATCCTTCGTTGGCATCCATCATCCCATAAAAATCATCACTCGACCAGGAATCAACAATGTGAAGCGATTCTTTCCGCTGAAAAGTCAGCACCCGGTTGCTATTGCCTTCAATGCGATCTTTATAATCGAATGAACCATCTCCAAAAAGAAGCAGGTATTTTAGTTTGCTTCCGCCATCAGGACGGTGATACAGAAGACAGGCAAAATCGCGGAGAGCAACAATATCAGGCGAACCCGAGGAAAACTCGTTATAAACCTGCTCATTGGTAGCAACCACCACTTTCATTTCATCGGCACTGCGGTGATGAGCGGCAAGCCTGTTAGCCTGTTCGAGGTAATCGCTATGAGTAACTATAAGCATATCAGCAGCTTCGAGGCCATGCAAATCCTGGTTTGGAACTTTGCCTGCAAATGATGGTGAAAGGAACCAAGTGTTATCCCAGGCTACAAACTGCCTGAGCGAATCCGTTTCGAGTACAAAACGGTTCACCGAACCCTGAAGCTGAGCTTCTATTTTAAAAACATGCAACGGATTGGTAACTTCCCAAATGGTAACATTACTTGACGAAGCCTGAAGATGAAATTCGGTAACAGCACCGGTCATAACCGAAACAGGATCAGCAAACGGCATTTGCCCGCTGGTAAATTTCAATTCGCGCGGTACGTTCAGCTCAACCCAATCGAGCCATCCTATTGCCGTTCCTTTGCCATTATAATGGAATGAAACCTTTAACTTTTCCGAATCCGGATAAAAACTCCGGGAATCAGTTTTATCAGTGGCAAAACAATTCGAAGCCGGACTGCTGCATACCGGTGATGAAACCTCGTTGCCATTAATCTTAACAGTATAATCGGTTGATGAAGTGGCTTTGGCTGTGACCCGGAAGCTAATCCACGCCTGCCTATCGGTCATCAGATTGGGAAATGTGAATTCCGGAAGTTCAAAAACAGGACTGCTGGCATCCATTCGTTCCCCAACCCAATCTTTACCTGAACTGATAAGATTAAGGATATCCTTTTCATAAAAAACGCCTTCGGTAAAACTTGTCGAAATATAAGTGGGAGAAAGCTGCGACAACTGCTGGTTTTCAATCCTGAGTCCCGCGCCACCATCAAAATTCAGAAAATAATACGTAAAATCAGAATAAATATTCTGAACATGTTCAAACTTATGCATCAACCTGTTGTAAGTTATTTTATGGGGCGAAGTGCCATAGAAAAGGATATAATCGCCTTGTGCAAAAACACCTGAAGTTGTTGAAACAACTTGTATTACATTTTCAGTAAGGTCATCGCACCTGAAATTATTGTTCGATTCGGGTAATAAACCTCCGCCATTACCAAAAAGCCTGATGTTTGCAGGAGTAACTGAGGACATATCCACTCCCATAGCTTGAATTTCGGCATAAGTGATTTTATAAATTCCGGTTTCGTTTAGCTGGATTTTGAACCATTTGCCCTGTGAAAGAACCGAATGTGCAGCATAAGATGTTGATTCTACAAGCTCCTTGTTTACAGTTTCCGGAACATAAACAACATCAATTGTAAATGATTTGAGACGCATTATTCCGCCATCCGGATTGAAAACAACAGGAACAAGAGTAAGGAAAGCCATTTTTAAACCGCGCTCGGTTCCGTATTCAAGCTGGTTGCTTAATATTGAATCGGGTTGTAACGGAAACGTAAGTTCAGCAAGCTGAGTTTCGGGAATGGGCTCCCATTCGGTGTGAGTGATTAGTAAATCACAGCTTCCAATACTTTCAGGTAGAGGAAACTTATAGGAATATCCGGGTGTGTAATTTTCAGATAAATTGTTTTGCAAATCATCTGCGTATAGCACTTTTACAGGATTGTACCCCATGTCAAGGATGGTTTTAACGCCGCTCCAGTTCAATACTACTTTTTTTTGCCATCCCTGGGCAATTGCAACAGATTGAAACATGCACGCAACCAGGAATAAACTGATGACCCAAAACCTATTCATCTCATAAGAGTTAAAATATTTATACAAAAAACTATTTTCCAGCGATTAACCGGTTCATATTCTATCAAATAATCACTATCCGTAAACCAACGGGATTTGCATCACGTAATCCAAAAAAATCAACCAAAATGGAAAACCTTTATTTTACCATTAATTGAACCTGATGACTCTGGCTGCTTTTACGGTTCCGGAATTGCAATTGCTTGCCCTGATGCTGATCAAATATACACCCGGAGGCACCTGGTTGCCCGAAACATTGCGTCCGTCCCAGGTTAAAGTTCCAACTTTGTATCCCTGCGAAAGCATTTTTTTCGAATCGGTAGCACTTACCAATGATCCGTTTATGTTAAAAACTTCGAGGTAAGCATCAATAGTGGCATCGAAAAGATTCACATCAAAATCAACACTAACTTCTTCGTTAAAAGGATTTGGAAATGCATTTATGCCCGTAATAGTGATTTGCATATTTTTAGTTACAACAAACGAAATTGTTGCTTCCGACGAATTATTAAAGACATCCCATGCTTTCAGCGTAAGCGTATGATTACCTTCGGCAAGCCGAGCAAATTTGTACTTTACTTCGCCCGAACGATAGCTGTCGAGGTCGGCGCTGTAAAAACTATTTAGTACGAAAGAGGACGAGTTATCCCCGTCAATGGTAGCTACAATATCATGGCCTATACCATTGCTGATGGTGTTGATACCACTTTCATCATTAAGTTGCGCAATAAGGAAAGGACTGTCACTTGTAATTCCGCCATCTTTAAAATTCAGATTATCCATAAACAACGAAATCTGCGGGCCTGTAACATCAGCACTTTCAGAGCCAGAACCTCCTATAATAATTTGTTTGCAAAAGCCCTGAGCATCTGAGGTTTCATCTTTGGCGTAGTATGAAATTTTACCTGATCCGTAACTATAATCAATATCGCGGGGCACAATGAAATTTACTGTAAAATCGCCGTTTGTAACTGTAGCCCTTCCCTGGTAAATATAATTATCCTGAACGGTGTATTTATCGGGCCAGTCGCCAGGTTCGGAGCCCAGTGTTGTGAGCGTACGTACTTTATCGAACACTTTAACATCCAGAATTCCATTAAAGCTGTTGAGTTTATTTCCTTCGTTATCAGCAACTATGCCTTTAATTTCAACAGGGCTCATAGCCGAAATGGTATCGGTATTTTCGCCGGTTGGCATACCGTTTATTTCGGTGGTAACAACCTGGTGCTTCGGGTATGCCAGTCGCAGTGCAGGATTACCAAGTAAAACGAAATTGCGAATAAGAGAGGCATCATTACTGCCCATTTTATTTTTTGCATGAGCAATTACATCGCCGAAACGAGGATATTCGCCATTGTATTTTGAGAAAAGCGTATCATAAAAATACAGGGTAAGCCCGATATTGGTTCCTGCATTTGCCAGGCGTGTAGTTGTAAACAATGCAATACCTCCGCCAACAGGATTCAGAAAAACATGCTCACCGGCCGATATACGGTTAGGATCATCATAGCGACTGAATTCGCAGGTTGCTGTCATAAATACAGGCATATTATTGTAATTGGTCCACGAATCAATATCGCGAACGGTGAGTATGGACTCATCAGCCCATCCGGTTTCGCCACCGTGACCGGTATAATTCATAACCAAAACGCCATTCGAAACATTGGTATTTATAGCTGTATTGGCATCAGGGCATCGCTGTCCGCCAGGTGTCGATACCTGCTTGTAAGCATCGAGATATACTTTATTAACATTATAAACTGGGGCGATATTTTCGATGCGGGGAAAAATTTGTTTTTCAACCTGGCGAAAATGGGTATTGCCATTGCCATCGTCGGCAATAAAACAAAGTTTATTGCGCCAGTCGCCCATTGTAGCTTCCGAATTTGTTGCATAGAAAATACTTTTATCAACGGCATTTTTTGCCTGATCAACAGTATTTACAGGGAATCGTCCGATTCCAACATCAATTAAACCAACGGCATCATTACCTTCACCTTCGTCGAGAATACCAAAGAAATCATCACTTGCATAGCTATACACGCTACTGAGCGACTCTTTAGTTTGAAATGTAAGAACACGGTTAGTATTTGCAGGAACACGATCCTTGAAATCGAAAGAGCCGTCGCCAAATAGAAGGAGATATCTCAGTTTGCTGCCAGCTTCGGGCCGGTTATACAACAAACGGGCAAAGTCACGGATAGCAGATGCATCAGGAGACCCTGAGGAAAATTCGTTAAAAATCTGTTCGTTGGTAGTAACCGTAACCTTAAGTCCGTCGAATGAGCGGTGATGCTCGGCCAACCTGTTGGCTTCACCCAGGTAATCAGCATGTGTAACAATGAGCATGTCGGTCGAAGCAATTCCATGCAAATTCTGGTTCACCACTTTTTCAGTAAAGGTTGTCGAAAGAAATACAGTATTATCCCATGCCATAAAATACTTTAGCGAATCAGTCTGCATCACAAACCTGCTAACATCGCCATTTAAATCGGCTCGTACACGCTTTGCCCTGAGTGGATCAGTAACATCCCAGATTGTAACATTTGAGGACGTTGCCTGCAATTGAAAATCAGTAATATGGCCTTGGTAGGCTGAGAGCGGATCAGCAAAAGCCATTTGGCCACCCGAAAATTTAAGTTCGCGACTTATATTTAGCTCCACCCAGTCGAGCCAGCCGATAGCCGTTCCCATTCCGTTATATTGAAATGAAACTTTCACTTTATCAGTTTCAGGATAAAAGCTCTTGGTTTCAATGCGTTCAGTTGCATAATTGTAGTTACCAAAAGCACTGCACGATGGAGTGCCAATGGTACTTCCGTTAATATAAACTGTATAATTTGTCGAAGGAGTTGAGCGGGAGGTAACCCTGTAACGTATCCACGATTGCTTTCCGACTTTGAGGTTAGGAAAAGTAAATTCAGGAAGTTCAAAAAGGCGGTTGTTGGCATCCATGCGTTCGCCCACCCATTCTTTACCGGAACTAATGAAATTAAGCAGGTCTTTTTCATAAAAAACACTTTCAATAAAACCTGTACTTGTATAGTTCGGTTCGAGTGTTGATTGCTCAGTGTCTTGAATCCTTATACCAGGTCCACTATCGAAATTGAGAAAATAATATGTGTAATCGGAGTAGATATTCTTAGTATGTTCAAATTTAACAGCTACTTTATTAAATACAATCTTATCCGGAGCCGTACCATAAAAAAGGATATAATCGCCTGATGCAAATACGTCAGGATTAGAGGTTACTACTTGTATAGCATTTTCGGTAATATCATCGTAACGTGCAGTTTTGTTGGCTTCGGGCAATGCTCCACCTCCATTACCAAACAACCTGATATTTGCCGGAGTAACTGTGGCCATATTCACTCCCATTGCCTGCATTTCGGCATACGTAATTTTATAAACGCCCGTTTTATCAAGTTGTATTTTATACCAGTTGCCAGTAGCAAGCAGCGAATTTGAAGCGTAGGCTGAAGACTTTAACGAAATACTTTGTGTTGCAACAGGAATATAAACCACATCAATGGTAAAAGATTTCAGTCGCATAATGCCACCATCGGGATTGGTAACCACCGGAACAAGAGTAAGCATTGCCATTGTAATACCTCTTTCGGTGCCGGTTAAAATAACAGGCGAAAGTGTTTCGTCAGGTTGCAGAGTATAGGTAAGCGAAGCAAGCTGATCATTACTTACCGGCTCCCATTCGGCATGGGTTATAAGAATATCGCAACTTCCGGCATTGGCTGGCAGGGCAAATTTCTCATAATATTCGGGTGTATAATTTTTTGCAGCATTGTTAGTTAAACCGTCAGCGCAATAAGCTTTAACAGGTTCGTAATTAATGCCTTGAATAGCTTGTACCCCTTGCCAGCTGATAACTACTTTACGCTGAAATCCCTGTGCAAACAGTGCAGTTTGAACTAAAAGCATCATTAGCGATGCGGCAACTATTTTCTGATATATTTTCATTTGCAGTTAATGTTAAATGGAGGTTGTTAATCTGAATTCAGTTGCTTTGCCATTAGAGTATTTTTAGCTGTGTGAGTATATCAGTTACAAACAATACCTGTAGCATGTCTATTTTTTTATTCCCTTTTACTATAAATCATTTTGCCCGACGATTGAGCATTAAGTCCGCTTGAAGTCCTTACAATCAGATTGTAGAGATAAACACCTGGTGCAACCGAACTTCCGTTCTGGCCCATGCCATCCCATCGTATTGGAGTACTTACAGAACCATTTTGAGAGTCGGATTGCTCAATAACTCTGATTAGTTGTCCGGAAAGCGAATATATTTCGGCACGGGTATCGAATTCAACACCTTGCTGGTTATGTTCGAAAACAATATCTGTATAATGGGAGAAAGGATTTGGGAAATTGTAAATATCTGAGATTACAAATTCACCTGACGAATGCACTTCGAAATTAATTACTGCTTCGGAGGAATTATTGAATACATCCCAAACTTTAACCGTAACGGTATGCTTACCAGCTGAAAGCATTGAGAATGGAAACCAGATATAACCACTTTTAAAGGTATCGTAATCTGATTCGTAAAATTCGTTAAGAATATATGGTTCCGAAGTATTTTCATCCAATACTGCAGTAATATCGTGACCTATTCCATTACCGATTGTATTTATTCCATTTTCGTCGCTGACGATAGCGAGCAAACGTGCATTTTGACCGGTAACGCCTCCATCGCGAAAACGCATATCGTTCATGAATAAGCTTATTTCGGGGCCTGTATTATCTTCAGCTTGCTCTTCCACTGAACCACCAATTATTATGTCCGAATAGTTTCCACCGGCATCACGTGTTCCATCCGTAGCGTAATAACTTATTTTACCTGAATCGAAACGGTAGGCAATATCTTTGGGAACGATAAATGTAAAGTTAAAGATTCCGTTTTCAACATTCACTTTACCCTTATAAAGCAGGTTTTTCCGCAAACTGAACGAATATACCGATCCGCCGTCGTTGGCAAGTGTTTTTATTGTAACCGATTTATCGAAAACCGAAGGATACAAAGTTCCATTAAAATCGGATACCAGCCGTCCATCAGTATCCGCAACCATTCCTTCGATAGTCACTTCCATAAATGCTTTCAACGTATCAGCGCCGTTGCCTGGTTCGCGACCGTTAACACGGGTAGTTAAAACGTTTAATGTTGGAAAGTTGATATGCAGCGCGGGATCGCCAAGCAACACATACTTGCGTCCGTTTTCATTTGCGCCTTTATCGCGTTTTGAATTCATGATAATATCACCCATACGGAGGCGCTGACCATCTGGTTTGCTCAAAGCATACTGATAAAATTTCTTGTTGAGTTCAAAATTAGGAGTACCATAAGTCGGCCTGGTGGTGGTAAACAATGCTATTCCTCCTCCCGATGGATTAGTAAGTACCATTTCGCCTGCTGCCTGCCGTCCGGGATCATCAAAACGACTGAACTCGCATGTAGCGGTAACAAAAACGGGTAAATTGTTATAATTCGACCAGTTATTGATCTCATTCACAGTAAGGACTTCTTCATGTGCCCAACCTGTTTCACCGCCATGTCCGGTATAGTTGAGTATCAGACTGCCTTTCTCCACCCGCTGAGTAATTGCTTTGTTTGCTTCCGGATAACGGTTGCCTCCAGGAGCTGAAATCTGAACGTAGGAGTCAAGGTAAATCTTATCGAGATTTATTTCAGGATGGCTGTTTTCAATGTCTATGGCCATTTTCTCCGCCTGATCAATATGATCGATCTCCTCATCGTCGGCCACAAATGTGATAATATTCTGCCAGTCGCCATTGGTTTCAACCGATGGAACTGAATAATGAATTATTTTATCCACGGCCTGCTCTGCTTCCAACAGCGTTTTAACCGGCAGTCGCCCGATACCAATATCAACTACATCTGCATACGAAGAGCCTTCTTTGTCGTCGAGAGTGCCAAAATAATCATCCGTAACAAGTGATTTAATAGGATCGTAGGATTCCGTTGATTGCCATGTAGGAACGAAATTGGTATTGGATGCAATCTTATCTTTATAATCATAGGAGCCATCGCCAAAGAGCAAGAGGTATTTAGGCATCTTTACAGCAGGCGATTTATCATAAAGCATTTTCAGAAAATCGCGGATGGCTGTAATATCAGTAGTACCCGACGAAAACTCGTTATAAATCGTTTTCGGATCAATTACCAAAACATCAAGATCCGAGGTTGTTGCATGAAATGTTGCCAGTCGCACAGCCTGTGGCATAAAAACCTGTGGGGCGATAATAATAAAGTCAGCGCCTGCTGTGGCATGAAGGTTCTGGTTTTGAATTTTCTGCACAAAACGAGGTTTCAGATAGGCATTATCATCAAAAGCCACAAATTGCCTGATGGTATCCGAAGCTAACTTAAAAACAACATCGCTACCCTGAACCGTTGTTTCAACCTGATATACGTTCGAAGGATCCGTAACTTCCCACAGTCTGACTTTCCCTGCTGCTCCTGTTATCTTATAGGATGCAATTTTTCCGGGTCCGAAACTACGGCTATCCCGGAAATCGAGTTGTCCACCAGTGTAATTCAACTGACAACGGGCATTGATATCTAAAAAATCGAGGTATCCAGCAGCTGTATTTGCTGTTCTATTATAGCGTACATCTACTTTTAGTGGTAACGTAACCGACTGCAGCGATTTGTATGCAATGGCTCCGGAAGCTACCGGACTGTTGGAATAAACCGAAACTGGCGAATGACCAGCTGACCAGCTTTGGTCGCCGATTGTAAATTCGAACAAGCTTGCATTTACTGATTTTGCAGCTGTTACTGATCGTATGTTAACTTCGCCACCAGCCGCAAGCGCCGGAACATCAAATGAATATGAACGGGTAAGTATTACATCAAAAATTTGTGCAAACCATTGCCTTCCAGACTTTATGAGGTTAAAACTGTTTTCGTCGAAGGTAGAATAAAAATCAAAAGTATTTACAATATCGGTTTCGGTATCAGTTAAACTTTTCAATAGCGGCAATCGTTTCCCGGTTCCGCGATCGGTGGTAAGGAAGTAGCAAATAGTATCAGTATATAAATGGGTAGTGTGCTCCCACATTTGTTGGGGTGTACTATATTTCCATGTAACCGGTCCCTGGGCATAAAATAAAATCTGATCGCCCTGATCGAACGATCCGTCGCTCTGGCCCGTTACTTCAATGGATTTTTCGGGTAAATCGTCGGCACGGTTCGCGGCATTGGCTTCAGGAAGCATAGATCCGTCGCGGCCAAATATCCCAATTTTACCTGGGTTTAAAGTAGAAGGGCTAATACCCATTGCCACAAGGTCGTTATATTCAATACGGTAAATGCCGGTCTTGGTTACTGCAATTTTGTACCATTCGCCTTGCGAAAGCACTGAATTTGATGCATAATTCCGAACCGTCACTTTTACCGGTTCATCCTGTTCGGCAAATTTAATAGCGAAAGAATTTAATTTAAGCACCTGATTTGTAGCTACATCCCTGATAAAGGGCAGGATTTCAATATGAACCCCTTCCTCTTTCCTGCTCATAACCTGATGAGCTGAATAAGTGAGTTCTGAAGGCACCTGATCCACAAAGGAATTTATAATCAGATTTTCTTCAGAAGAAAGCGGATTGTATTGACAATCAGAAATAATGATTTTGGACGAAAGGTTCTCTGCATATATAGTCTCTGTCCACACAGGCAACTTACCCATTTCAGTGAAGTATGCCCCTTCGAACGAGATATTTTTTACCGCACTGTCATTACTAATTGTAATAACAGGCTTACTCCAGACAATAGCACGGTTTATATGCTTATCCTGGGCCATTGTGGCCATCGGGATCAGTAATACCAGCAACAAGAGATGAATATATATAGATTTTTTTGTCAACAAATTTCGGGTTTTAACCAATTAATAGAGATTATACAACAGTTAAAGGGACATTTCGATTGGAAAAGGTTGTGTTAACGTATCGTAAAATTGAGAAGTAAACCACTCTTTAATCATTATAAATTAAAACGA
>JBBSDC010000031.1:0-35259 GCA_038249705.1 Bacteroidales bacterium
GTTCAAAGGCTGAAGCGAAGCGGAAGTGGAGCTTTGCGCCATTCAATGCTTCGTGTTCAAAGGCTGAAGCGAAGCGGAAGTGGAGCTTTGCGCCATTCAATGCTTCGCATTCAAAAATTAAATGTATTTCCAAAGCTGAAACCCTTGCGGAAACTGTTAACTCTCCAAACCCTTCAAACTCTCTAATACCCAAACAAAGGGAATTCACTCATCATTTCATTCACTTGCTTGCGTACCCTGGCAATTACTTCTTCGTTATCATGGTTGGCAATTACCTCATCAATAAGGTCAACGATCAAAGGCATATGTTCTTCTTTGAGTCCGCGGGTGGTAATTGCCGGGGTACCGACACGTATACCTGAAGTGGTAAACGGTGTACGGCTGTCGAAAGGTACCATGTTTTTATTCAGGGTGATATCAGCTTTAACAAGCAGGTTTTCAACCATTTTACCTGTAATATCAGGATATTTGGTTCTAAGGTCGATAAGCATCAGGTGGTTGTCAGTGCCGTCCGAAATAACTTTGAATCCTTTGTCCATAAAGGCTTTCGACATAACCTGAGCATTCTTTTTTACCTGAATGGCATAATCCATAAACTCATCGGAAAGTGCTTCGCCAAAAGCTACTGCTTTGCTGGCAATTACATGCTCTAATGGGCCGCCTTGTATACCAGGGAAAACTGCGCTGTCGAGCATGGCCGACATCATTTTTGGCTCGCCTTTAGGGGTTTTAATGCCCCATGGGTTTTCGAAATCTTTACCCATCAGGATAAGCCCGCCACGTGGACCACGAAGGGTTTTATGAGTGGTAGTTGTAATAATATGACAATATGGAACCGGATCATTCAGCAATCCGCGGGCAATAAGTCCGGCTGGATGTGCAATATCGGCCAGCAGCAAAGCACCGATTTTATCAGCGATCTGTCGCATACGTTTATAGTCCCAGTCGCGGCTGTATGCCGAAGCTCCTGCTATCATCAGTTTAGGTTTTCCTTCTATAGCTGCAGCTTCCATTTTATCATAATCGATAGTTCCGGTAGCTTCTTCAACTCCATAAGCGATAGGATTGTATAAAATGCCCGATGAGTTTACCGGCGATCCGTGCGATAAATGCCCGCCATGCGAAAGATTAAGACCCATAAAGACATCGCCAGGTTTCAAAATGGTCATAAGTACAGCCATATTAGCCTGAGCGCCTGAGTGAGGCTGCACGTTGGCCCATTCGGCACCGAAAAGTGCTTTGGCACGATCGATGGCAATCTGTTCGGTTTGATCCACAATCTGGCAACCTCCATAGTAGCGGCGGCCAGGATAGCCTTCGGCATATTTGTTGGTTAATACCGATCCCATTGCTTTGAGTACCTGATCGCTAACGAAATTTTCGGAAGCAATAAGTTCGATGCCATGCATCTGACGGTCTTTTTCCTCATCGATGAGGTCAAAAATAACTTTGTCCTTTTTCATTTCTTTATATGTAGTATGTTGTTTCCAAATAACTTAGCATTCGCATTTATTATGCTTCGGCAAAGGTATAAATTACTCTGACACACGCAAAAAGTCATGATGATTCTTTGCATTTATCCGGCAAAAGTATATTGTTTTTAATATTCCCGTTCGTGAATCGGTCACTCCTCTACCGTTCTGCAAATTTGAGTTAACTTTGCAAAGTGGCAATAATTCATATACACACTTCAGGTTAACACTGCACGCCGAATCCTGTTCCCTGTTGATGCGTGGTAATGATTTGTTTATCAGTAAAGTATATTATTATGGTTGAATTTGATCGTTTTACATTGAACAATGGCTTACGTGTTATCGTTCACCGCGACACCAGCACTCCCATTGTTGCAATGAATATAATTTATAACGTTGGCTCTCGCGACGAACATCCTGATCGTACCGGTTTTGCCCATTTGTTTGAGCATTTGATGTTCGGTGGCTCGGTTAATATTCCGCGATTCGATGAGCCGCTCGAAAGGGTAGGGGGCGAAAACAATGCATTCACAAATAACGATTTCACAAATTATTATTTAACTGTTCCGGGGCACAACCTCGAAACGGCTTTCTGGCTCGAATCGGATCGGATGCTGGAGCTTGCATTTTCGGCTAAAAGCTTTGATGTTCAGCGTAATGTAGTGGTTGAAGAGTTCAGGCAGAATTATCTCAATCAGCCTTATGGCGATGCATGGATGCTTTTGCGTCCGCTGGCATATAAAGTCCATCCTTACCGCTGGGCTACCATCGGAGTTCATCCTTCGCATATTGAAGAGGCAGCCATGGACGAAGTACGCGAATTTTATGCCCGATTTTACAATCCATGCAATGCTATTATGGTGATTGCTGGAAATGTTGAAACAGAACAAATAAAGGAACTGTCCGAAAAATGGTTTGGAGTAATTCAGAATGGCACCGTTTATAATAGGAACCTGCCAACTGAACCTCAACAAACTGAAGCCCGCACACTTTCGGTAAACCGCGATGTACCCTTCGATGCCATGTATAAAGCCTGGCATATGTGTAGCCGTATGGATGCCGGATTTTATGCCGTCGATCTTGTTTCGGATATTCTTTCAGCCGGGCAGTCGGGTCGCCTGAATCAGCAATTAGTTAAAAGCCAACGCCTTTTCAGCGATATTAATGCTTTTATTTCGGGCGATATCGAAGCCGGACTTTTTGTTATTACAGGTAAACTGATGAAAGGCATTTCGATGGAAGAAGCCGAAAATGCACTACAAGTGGAAATAGATAAAATACTCAGCACCGCAGTAGATGAAACCGAATTGCAGAAAGTTAAAAACAGGGTTGAGGCAATTATGGAATTCAGTGAGATGCGTGTGCTCGAAAAGGCCATGAACCTGGCCTATTACGAACTACTAGGTGATGCTGCTCAGGCTAATGAACTTTTAGCCAGGTATGCCTCGGTTACAACTTCTGATATAACGTTAGAAGCAAGAAAATTATTCAAACCCGAAAACTGTTCAACTCTTTATTACTTTGCAAATAAGTAGGAAAACTTTACTGACTCAATTTCAATCATAACACTTTGTCATTTACACTGATAAATAATACTCTTTAATAATGCCAACAAAACTCAACAGGAAAACACAACCTGCCATACAACCTCCCGGCCGTATTTATTTCCCTCAACCCGAAATATACCGGTTGAGCAACGGTATAAAAGTTTATCAGTTTAACTCTGGAACACAGGATGTTATTTCAATTGAAATGGTGTTTACTGCCGGCAGCTGGTTTCAGCAGAAGCCTTTCACTGCCATGGCCACCAATCTGATGCTGCGCGAAGGAACCCTGAATTACTCAGCACAAAAGTTATCGGAAACACTCGATTATTTTGGTGCGCATTTCGAAAATACGACCGAGCGCGACAATGCTTATGTAACGTTGTATTCGCTTAACAAACATCTGAATAATACATTGCCATTGCTCAGCGAGATAGTAAAAAATCCGCTTTTTCCACAAAATGAATATGCAGTACTGGCAGGAAAACAAAGACAATTGCTCGAAGTGAACCGGCAAAAAGTAAATTTCCTGGCTCGCACCCATTTTAATCCTATCATCTTTGGCAAAAGCCATCCTTACGGAATGTTTCTTCAACCTGGTGATATCGACAATGTAAGCCATACCGACTTGGCCGGTTTTCATAAGGATCAGTATCATTCGGGCAATTGCACAATCATAGTTGCCGGGCTTGTAAATCCGGGGCTGATGAAAGCACTCGACGAGCACTTTGGCGGAACCGACTGGAGCGGTACTCCCTCTGAACGCGAATATTATAAACCCCTGCCCACGGAGAAAAAAAATCATTTTTTATTGAAGGAAGGTGCCATGCAGTCGGCAATCCGTATGGGAAACCTTATGTTTGGCCGGAGTTATCCTGATTTTGCAGGAATGAAAGTGCTTAACGCTATTTTAGGCGGATATTTTGGCTCCCGTCTGATGATAAACCTGCGCGAAGACAAAGGATTTACTTATGGAATAGGTTCGTCAGTGGTTCCTTTGTTGCAGGGTGGATATTTTGTTATTTCAGGCGAAGTTGGGGCAGAGGTTACAAGTCAGGCATTATCCGAAATAAATTTAGAACTTTTGCGTTTATGTAACGATCTGGTTCCTGAAAGTGAACTTGCACTTGTTCGAAGTTACCTTTCGGGTGAAATGCTGAGAGCTGTCGACGGCCCGCTTGCACAAGCCAGTTTGTATCGCGAATTGATTGAAGCTGACCTTACTATGGCCCATTTCGAGGCGTTGATTGATACGGTTCAGCATATCAGTGCACAGCATTTACAGGATCTCGCCATTAAGTATCTGAGCCCCGAAAAACTGTTCACGCTGGTAGTTGGTCCCGAAGAAATTTAATCACTACATTTGTAAACCACTTTATGTTTACACTTCACACGAAATCAGTTATTCATATGCTCCGCACTTTGCTTTTGCTGATTGTTTGTTCATTTCTTTGCTTTAATGCAATTGCATCTCCCACATATTACGCTTCTTCTTTCGGAGATAATAATATGGCCGAAGAATCGAGTAAATTAACGGAAGCTTTACAAGTATCTGGAGCTAGTTGCATTAACTTCTCGTCTTTATCCATTCCTCCTACTATCATCCTTTCAGCTACTTTCCCTTCACTAATGATGGCTCAGTTGAATTGGAGCAGCAACGATCCAACTATGCCAGGTACTTATTTTGTTGAGCGCCAGGAAGCATCAGCTGCGGTATGGGATCAACTTGCCCAGGTAGCTTATAATGGTTTGCTGGAATACAACGATATAATTTCTTTTCCTTATTGCAGCAGTACAAGGTTGTATTACCGGATACGCTTCGAGGCAACTGATCCTGCTAACAATACAGTTTCTAATAGTGTGGATGAGTTTTTGTTCGACCAAACGTTTCCAGCTGATGTTCAGAATATAATTGTAAGCATTAACAGTGATAGTTATCCTGTAATAAAATGGGATAAATTGCTGAATGATGATATTGCCGCATACGAAATCCGCAGGTGGAATGGTTCTATTTGGTCATTTTTAATCAAACTGCCTTCCGGTACCGATACTTACACTGATATTCAGGCTGACAGCGCATGTGACAGATCATACTCCTACCGAATAATTGCGATTGATAAGTGCGACCGTGAAAGTGCTCCTATAAACAGTGAACAAAGCCAACGTACTGTTACACTCAACTTGCCTCATATTCATGAATGCGAGCGGCTGGCAGAACTTTCGTGGAGTTCGTATACCGATATGCCGGGAGGCTTGGGCGGATACAAGATATTCAGAAGGATTAATTATGGGATTCCTGTCGAAGTGATTACAATTTCTCCCTCTGCAACAACCTCGTATAGTGATGCTTATCAATTTGAGAATGGTCAGAATTATACCTATTATATACAGGCATACAGCAATTCAGGAAGTGCAATTTCAACATCATGTCAGCAAACGCGGCTATATTCCGGTTCCGATGTTCCCGATTCCGTTTATATAACCAAAGTAAGTGTTATAAATGACCGCGATGTAAGGGTTGAGTTTCACAGTTCCCCGGACAATACTGTTAAAAAGATGATTCTTGAGCGTTCGGATAATGGCGGAGTATCATTTACCGCTATCGACTCGCTATCGGTTTTGGGTGATTTTGTACCAGAGGATTATTACTTGATCGATACCAAAGCCGATGTTCACAGTCAGAGTTATTCCTATCGCCTGGTGGCTTATGATTATTGTGGTACAACAAAAGTTTATTCCAATATTCCGAGGACTATTTTTCTACAATGCAGTTCAACACAAACCGAGAATTCCGTTGACTGGAACTTTTATGAAACATGGATAAAAGACGTTGAAGGATATAAAGTTTACCGCACTGTGGAAGGACAGACAACAATTGATTCAAGTTACTTGCTTTCATCAATTAATACGTATACCGATCCGTTGCCGGGCGTTGATCAAACCAAAGAAGTATGCTATTGGGTTGTAGCTGCCGAAAAACCTGGAAATCCTTATTTAAATGATGCTACATCAGTTTCAAATATTTGTTGCATAATAAAGGGTGCCACTTTCTATATGCCAAATGCATTTCGTCCGGGAGGTATAAATAGCAGATTAAGGCCGGTAGTTACATTTGTTGATCCTCAGAGTTTTACAATGACGATTGTTAACCGCTGGGGGCAACAACTTTTCGAAACTACGGATATTGTTAACGGTTGGGATGGCCTTATTGATGGTCAGCTGGCGCCTCCAGGTCTTTATGCTTATTTAATAACTTATAAGTCAGTTGGCGGACAGGATTATATCAAACGGGGAACTGTTTTCGTTTTACGATAGCAAACTATCACTTTTCATAAACTATTTTTAATTAATTGTAATGATATTCAGACCATTAGCGGAACTCAAAACCTTAAGATTTTTTAACAAGGACTTCCGTTAAAATTAGTAAATTTGCAAATTCAAAAAAAAGGCTATGTTCATTGATAATGAAAAATTTGCAGGTGAAGGCCTGACATACGATGATGTACTCCTAATACCTGCTTACTCCGAAGTACTGCCCCGCGATGTAGATACTTCTTCATGGTTTTCACGAAAAATAAAAATCAATATACCTATTGTATCCGCTGCTATGGATACAGTTACCGACTCAAACATGGCTATTGCTATAGCCCAGGAAGGCGGAATAGGCGTGCTGCATAAAAATATGAGCATCCACGATCAGGCTGCCGAAGTAAGGCGTGTAAAACGCTCCGAAAGCGGAATGATCACTGACCCCATTACCCTCAGGGAAAATGCATTGGTCGAAGATGCACTCTCAATAATGCGTGAGAATAAAATCGGTGGTATTCCTATAGTAAATGAAGTTGGTAAACTGGTTGGCATTATTACTAACCGCGATTTGCGCTTTGAGCGGAACCCACTCAGGCCTCTTGCCGAAATAATGACAAGCGAGAAACTTGTTACAACCAAACCCCTTACTACACTCGAAGAAGCCTCCGATATACTGCAGGAACACAAAATTGAAAAACTTCCGGTTGTTGATGCCGACTATAAACTTGTTGGCCTTATTACCTACAAGGATATTATTAAAATAAAAGCCCGCCCTAATGCATGTAAAGATGAATTGGGCCGTTTACGAGTTGCTGCAGGTGTTGGCGTAACTTCCGATGTACTTGAGCGCGTTGCCGAACTGGTTAAAAACGGCGTTGATGCTATTGTTATCGACACCGCTCATGGTCATTCGAAAGGTGTTATTGATACAACAAAACTTGTAAAAAAGCACTTCCCTGATCTTCAGGTTGTAGTAGGAAATATAGCCACCTCCGAAGCTGCCCGTGCCCTTGCCAATGCAGGCGCTGATGCAGTAAAAGTAGGAATCGGTCCAGGTTCCATTTGTACAACCAGGGTAATTGCCGGTATCGGGATACCACAATTATCAGCAATTTATGCAGTAGCTAAAGAATTGCGGGGAAGTGGAATCCCTGTAATAGCTGATGGAGGCATCCGTTATACAGGTGATATTGTAAAAGCTATTGCTGCCGGAGCATACAGCATTATGGCCGGATCACTGTTTGCCGGTGTTGAGGAATCACCTGGAGAAACCATTATTTACGAAGGACGGAAATTTAAATCATATCGTGGAATGGGTTCCATCGAAGCAATGCAAAAAGGTTCGAAAGACCGTTATTTCCAAGATGCGGAAGATGATATTAACAAGCTGGTTCCTGAAGGAATTGTGGGTCGTGTTCCATATAAAGGCTCACTTTCTGAGATTATTCATCAGATGGTAGGTGGTTTGCGTGCCGGTATGGGTTATACCGGTTCAGCCGATATCGGGAGCCTTCAAAAAGCTAAATTTATAAAAATCACTGCATCCGGTGTTGTCGAAAGCCATCCGCACGATATTACCATTACCCGCGAAGCACCTAATTATAGCCGGTAGATAGTGCTAAACAGGTAGCCGGAAAATTTAATAGAAATCAGAACTTACTAAACTTTATGTTTTCCTGATATTTAACGCACATTCTCGATAACACATATCTCCCAACACACTACACATTTATTGCTTTAGCCAAAAACAATTAACCACCAACCCCCTGAAGTTAATTCCTCAGACGATAAAAACAAAATATCAAACAACTATGAAACGGAAACTTCTTAACGCTTCGCTAACATTTTTAATAGGCATTATTTCATTATCAGCTTTAAGCCAGGGCACCAACCCTGTATTGCTGCAGGTTGCCAACGAAAAAGTAACCAAAAATGAGTTTGTAAAGGTTTTTGAAAAAAATAATATCAAGGGCGAAACGCCTGATAACAAGGCCATTGAAGAGTATCTCGATCTGTATATTAATTTCCGGCTTAAAGTTACTGAGGCTAAAAACCTTGGAATGGATACCATTAAATCATTCCGCGACGAACTGGCTGGATATCGCAAACAATTGGCTCAACCCTACCTTGCTGATAACGAAGCAAATGAAAAACTATTGAAGGAAGCTTTCGAACGCAAACGTTATGATATCCGTGCAAGTCATATCCTTGTTCGGGTTGACAAAATGGCTTCTTCCGCTGATACTCTAGTGGCATGGAATAAAATAATGCAGATACGCAAACGCATCGTTAAAGGAGAAGATTTTGGTAAGGTAGCAGCTGATGCTTCCGAAGATCCATCAGCAAAAAACCGCGAACAGGATGGACAAAAAGTACCGGGCAATCATGGCGATCTTGGCTTCTTTACGGCTTTCGATATGGTATATCCTTTTGAATCAGCAGCTTATAACGCAAAAATAAATGAAGTAACCATGCCGGTACGTACTGACTTCGGATACCATCTCATAAAAGTTACTGAAAAAATTCCTGCCATGGGCAAGGTACAGCTCGCACATATTATCCTTGTATTTCCCACCAAAGGATCGCTCGATGATTCATTGAAAGTAGCTGATTCAGCTAATATGGCTTATAAACTACTGAAAGGCGGAAGCGATTTTGGCGACCTTGCAAAGAAATATTCCGATGATGTTTCAACAGCTGGTAAAGGTGGCGTACTGCCCTGGTTTGGTGTAAATCGTTTGCTCCCCGATTTTACCCGCAACATTCTTAAAATGAAACAGAAAGGTGATTATTCAGAGCCTTTCCAAACCAATTATGGCTGGCATATTATTAAACTTGTCGATCGCAAACCGGTTGGCAGTTTTGAAGAAGAAAAAGACGACCTCAATCAGCGGATTGCACGCAGCGACCGCAATAATGAAATCCAAAGTGCTTTTATCAGCCGTACAAAATCTAATTATGGATTTACACAGAATGCAGATGCACTTACCGAATTAATATCAAAAGTTACTGATTCAATCTTCGGGGCAAGCTGGAAACTTGAGCAGGCTGCCGGATTAGATAAAAATCTTTTCACTATTGGTGCCAAAACCTATACTCAAGCTGATTTCGCTAAACAAATTGCAACCACACAACGCCGCGGCCAAAAATCGGATATTACTACATATGTGCAGCAGCAATACAATACATTTGTCAACGATGCTATTGTTAAATATGCTGATAATCAACTCGAAAATGAGAAACCTGAATTCAAAGCTCTTATAGCGGAATATCACGATGGAATTCTGCTTTTTGACCTTACCGATAAAAAAGTTTGGTCGAAAGCCGTAAAAGATACAGTTGGATTGCAGCAGTTCTATGAGCGGAACAAGCAAAACTATATGTGGGAAACAAGGCTCGATGCTTCCATTATTACTGTTAAGGATCCATCAGTTGTCAAGAGCCTTAAGAAACAACTTAAAAAAGGAGCAACGGATGAGCAGATTCTGGCAAAATTCAACCGCGACAGCATTCAAAAAGTTACCATCGAAAGGAAAAAATTCCTGAAAAATGAGAATATGAACCTACAAAATGTAGCATGGAAAACCGGAATATCCGAACTAATTCCTTTGGCCGACAATGAAAACGCCATAGTGGTTGTTCATCAGGTTGTAGCTCCTGAACCTAAATTGCTTAACGAAGTTCGTGGTGCAATGACAGCAGATTATCAAAACTATCTCGAAAAAGAATGGATAGCGGAATTACGTGCAAAATACCCGGTAGCGGTAAATGATGATGTACTGAAAACAATTTTAACCTTGCAATAACTGATGTTTCGTTTGCTGGTAATTTCAGCTTTTCTGATCTCTGCGCTGGGATCCTGCAGTTTGTTTCCGGGTAAGGATGAAATCCGGGAAGTTGCAATTGCACGGGTGTATGACAAGTATTTGTATGCTGAAGATCTTCTGGGTGTTATTCCTTCGGGAACCAGCGCAAACGATAGTTTGGATATCACAAATGCATACATAAACAATTGGGTCCGCCAGGAGCTTTTGCTCAAACAAGCCGAAGATAATCTCGATGAAACGAATCGGGATTTCACCAGCCAGATTGAGCAATACCGCAATTCGCTGATTATTTATGCTTACGAATCAGAGCTTATCAGTCAAAAGCTTGACACAGTAATTGCGATGACTGAAATAGAAGATTATTATCAGAAAAATCAAAATAATTTTCATTTGCGCGAAAATATTGTATTGGCTAATTATATGATTATCAATGCAGATTCGCCGGTTGCAACTAAAGTTAAAACACTGTTCCAGAGTACCCGCGAAAAAGATAAGGAGAAACTTCAAACCCTTTGTCAGGAAAATGGGTTCGAATACTTTATAAATGATGGTACGTGGATGTCATTTGCTGATCTCATACGGAAAATACCGCTTACTGTTGACGATCAGCTTGATTTCCTGAAACAGAATAAGTATTATGAAGTAAAAAATTCAACTACAATTTATTTTGTGGCAATCACAGCATTCAAGAGTAAGGAAAACATCTCTCCTTTGAATTTTGAGATCGAAAATATACGCATCATCCTTTTAAACAAGCGCAAAGCCGAACTGTTGGCCCTAATGGAAAACGACTTGTACAACGATGCTGTGAAACGTAATAAGTATGAAATATTTAAGAAATAATTTCCCTGTACACATGATAAAACGACTGATAATTCCTGCTTTATTGATCCTGTTTCTGGTTTCCGTTTTGCAAGGTAAAGCTCAAAATGACAAAGTAATTGACGAAATAGTAGCTTTGGTTGGAAGCCATCCGGTGTATTGGTCGGATGTTGAAGCTCAATATGCTCAGGCCCGCGCACAGGGTGTTGCCGGTGATCCGTTCATTTTCAGGTGCGAGATTTTTGAAAACATACTATTTCAAAAACTTCTTGTTTACCAGGCTGAAATTGATAGTCTTGTTGTGAACGACGAGCAGGTTGACAGCGAACTCGACCGGCGTCTCCGCTATTATATTCAACAGTTCGGCTCGCAACAGAAACTAGAAGAGTTTTACGACAAATCCATTGATGAATTTAAAAGCGAACTTCGGGAGCCTTTGCGACTCGAAATTCTTTCGCAGCAAGCTCAGGGAAAAATTATTGATAATGTTAAGATAACTCCCAACGAAACAAAAGATTATTTTAACAGCCTGAAACAGGATAGTATTCCAATAATCCCGACTGAATATGAAATTGGTCAGATTGTTAAAAACCCAGTAGTTGGTCCCGCACAGTTAAAGGAAGCCCGTGAAAAACTGGCTTCTCTCCGCGATAGGGTAAGCAAGGGTGAGAAATTTACTACGCTTGCGGTTTTGTATAGCGAAGACCCGGGTTCAGCTTCCAAAGGCGGTGAACTTGGCCTTTTTGGAAGGGGCAGCATGGCTCCTGAATTTGAATCAGCAGCATACAACCTTAAAAATAAAAATGATATTTCCGAAGTTATAAAAACAAAATTCGGATATCACTTTTTGCAACTTATCGAACGCAAAGGCGATTTTGTGAACGTGAGGCATATACTTATAATTCCTAAAGTTTCGCCCGATGATCTTATTGTGGCAGCCAGTAAACTCGATAGCATTGCCTCCATAGTAAGAGCCGATTCGCTCACATTCGAAAGGGCTGCCATCATTCACAGTGATGATCCGGGAAAGGTAAACGGAGGTTTGATTCAAAGTCAGTCGAATGGGGATACGCGTTTGGCTGCCGATGAACTTGATCCGAAAGTGTTCTTTGTGGTTGACAAAATGAATCCGGGCGAAATATCAAACAGCGTACCCTATACCACCGAAGACGGCACACAGGCATATCGTGTATTATTTCTGAAAGTTCGCACCGAACCTCACAAAGCTAACATGAATGACGATTACAACAAAATTCAGGAATGGGCGCTTGAAAGCAAAAAACAAAAAGCGATGGCCAAATGGATTGAATCCAAATCGAAAACAGCTTATATCCGGATGGGTGACAGGTATAGCAATTGCGAATTCAAAAACAAATGGACTTTTACTGAGAAATAGTCAATACTTTATGATTACAAGAGATTAATCCGTTTAAATCCCTGATCCCATTAGTCTTACATCGTCGGATCTTTGTTCAGAAAAAACTGGAAAATAATAACGGATATCTAAAAATGAGATAAATATGATTCAATACAAATCAGATACCGAAGCACTCAACGATTTTACTAATAAATATTCAGCCTTACGTTTAGAAATTGGTAAAGTAATAATAGGGCAGGATGAGGTTGTTAAAAATCTGCTGATTGCCATTTTTTCAAGAGGTCATGCATTGCTGGTTGGCGTGCCGGGATTAGCAAAAACATTGATGGTTAACACCTTGTCGCAAGTGCTGGGACTCACATACAGCCGTATACAGTTCACGCCCGACCTTATGCCTTCCGATATTATTGGTACCGAAATCCTCGATCAGGACCGGAAATTTCGTTTTATTCACGGACCTGTTTTTGCAAACATTATACTTGCCGACGAAATTAACCGTACGCCACCAAAAACACAAAGTGCATTGCTCGAAGCCATGCAGGAAAAAGCTGTTACAGTAGCTGGTGTGAGCCATAAACTGGATGAACCTTTCTTTGTACTTGCTACGCAAAACCCTATAGAGCAGGAAGGTACATATCCACTTCCTGAAGCACAACTCGACAGGTTTATGTTCAATATCTGGCTTGGATACCCGACTTTTGAACAGGAAATACAGGTAGTTAAAAATACAACTACCATGCATTCCGAAAAGCTCAATATTGTGCTTACTGCCGAAGAGATAAAATACTTTCAGGATTTGATCCGCCGTATACCGGTGGCTGATAATGTATACCAATATGCTGTAAAACTAGCATCCATTACCCGTCCGGGAACGCCGCTTGCTCATGCCTGGGCAAATAGCTATCTCACCTGGGGCGCGGGTCCGCGTGCTTCGCAATATCTTATTCTGGGGGCAAAATGTCATGCTGCGGTAATGGGTAAATACTCACCCGACATCGAAGATGTAAAAGCAGTGGCAACATCCATACTCAGGCACCGTATTGTAAGGAATTATAAAGCTGAAGCCGAAGGAATTAAAGAGGAAAATATTGTTGCTGAGCTAATGAAATAAATAGATTTGGATTCAGATATCATAATTATAACCTGATTTTCAAACCAATTTCAGCAAGTAAATTGAATACTGAGTAGAGCCCTCAACAGTGAAAGTGTTATTTTACAGTTTGGTTGAACCCAAAATGGAATTAAATTAATAAGTATTTAGATCACCATGGGTAAAATAGCATATATGCTTATCTTTGCCTAAAATTTTAAACCAATAATAAATACAACAAAATGGCAGTTTTAGTAGGAAAAAAGGCGCCTCAGTTCGAGGCAGATGCAGTTATAAATGGTGGCGAATTTGTTGAGAAATTCTCACTCGCTCAGTATATCGGCAAAAAACATGTAGTATTTTTCTTTTATCCCCTTGATTTTACTTTTGTATGTCCAACGGAAATCATTGCATTTCAGGATAAATTAGTTGAATTCGAAAAACGTAATGTTCAGGTTGTTGGCTGTTCAGTCGACAGTAAATTTTCGCATTGGGCATGGCTCAATACCGAGAAAAATGCCGGTGGTATCAAAGGTGTTACTTTTCCATTGGTTTCGGACCTTTCAAAAACTATTTCCGAAAATTACGATGTACTGGCCGGTGAATGGGAATATGACGAAGATGAAGATTATGTAGAATTCAATGGGGATGCCCTCGCATATCGTGGCCTGTTCCTTATTGATAAACAAGGAGTTGTCCGTCACCAGGTAGTTAACGATTTGCCACTTGGCCGAAATGTTGATGAAGCACTTCGCATGGTTGATGCTCTTCAGTTTTTCGAAGAAAACGGCGAAGTATGTCCTGCCAATTGGCAGAAAGGTGATGAAGGTATGAAAGAGAATGCAGCCAGCGTTGCCCAATACCTTAGCAACCATTAGAATTGCGATTAATAAAATTCTTAAACCGGTACGTTGCCGGTTTTTTTGTGCCCTTACAGTAAAAGAATAACTTTCTGCATCCTATACATTCATATATAAAGTATTCCTGGTTGTTTTGTGGGTTGTTGTAAAACTATCCATTAGTAAAGGGATCAATACGTCCGGAGAAATCAGTTTCGTTCTGCACATTCAAAGTGATAATTAACTATTTTTGGAAACCGTTTCGTCATTAAGAAAAATAATTATTAAGGGGGAGGAGATTGCACTATGCAATCATTAGGAACACTGAACTTCCTGCTTCCAAATGATAGGAATAGCAGCATGTATATGAATCTGAATCCGGTGGGATTTTACAACAGATTGAAATAAAAAAAAGATTGAACTTTGTTTTCGAAAAGATTGAATTATGATCGAAATACTTAAACAAAACCCTGCGCTCGAAAAAAGAATAATGCAGGTTGCAGAAATTGCGCAGTATCTCTGGCAGAATGGATGGGCAGAGCGGAATGCCGGAAATATTTCGGTGAATGTTAATGATCTGATCCCTGAAAATGCATTTGGCGATATTTCGGTTTACCCTGTTTTTAATCTCGCTACACCCTACATTGAATTAGCCAACAAATACTTTTTTGTTACAGGTACAGGCAAACGAATGCGCGATATTGCCCGTGCTCCTATGAAAAATGCTATTATCATCAGGATTTCCGACAACGGCGAATCATATACTATGATTTCGAGGTTTAAATCAGATACTTACGAGTTCAGACCTACCTCGGAACTACCTACACACCTGGCTATACATCAGCTTATAGCCCAACGCGGAAGCAACGAGAAAGTGATAATTCATACTCATGCCAACGAATTGGTAGCGCTCACCCATAATCCCGAATTCAAAAGTTCTGAGGCTCTGAATAATCTTTTATGGGGAATGCATCCGGAAACAATGGTGTTTGTACCTAAAGGCCTGGGGTTTGTACCATATACCTTACCCGGAAGCGAAGATATTGCAAATCAGACCATTAAAAACCTGCAACATCACGATATTGTTTTGTGGGAAAAGCATGGTGTTTTTGCTATAGGCGAAAATGTTTTTGATACTTTCGATAATATTGACATTATCTGCAAATCGGCAAAGATTTATTTCATGTGCCGTGGAGCAGGATTTATCCCCGAAGGTTTAACCCACGATCAACTTAACGAATTGAAAGAGCTGGTAAAGAAATTCAGTGCCGGGTAATTTCGTTTATTTATCCGCAATTACTCCGCCTAATTTATCCGCCCAGTTTTCGGGGAAACCTGCGAAATAATTTTTCCAGCGCAAGCCGTACTTTTTAAAATACCAGCGACTGTAAATTACCCTTGAAACGGATGGAATGCCAACCAATAATAAATACAACGGCCCAAGCATAACCGATTGCTTTGAATGGCCGTATTCGTGCATACGGCAATCATTCGTATAGTGCGGGAACCTGTTTCCCGAAGGCGCCCAGAAAATAAACCACCCCAGACTGACTCCAAGTTTCGGCGTTTCGATAAATCTTAGATGCGACTCCTTTTCGACACCTGTTACCTGTTTTTTGTATTTCAAAATGACATGCAGCAGCAATCCAATGACCGTCTGAGGCATTTCCCAAATAAAAAGGAGCGGAGTAAGCAAATACCTTGATTTATTCAGCATTGGAATTATGTGATAAGAAGGTCGGGAGACGGAAGACGGAAGTCGGAAGTCGGGAGACGGGAGACGGGAGAAGGGAGACGGAAGTCGGTTGATGAAAGACGGAAGACGGGAGACGGAAGTCGGGAGACGGAAGTCGGTAGAAGAAAGGCGGAGGACAGTTGCTAAAATATGAAAGTGGGAAGACGGAAGTACCCTCAATTGTAGTTCTTATGTTTTCGTCCCTCTCCTTGTCGCCCCTCTCTTTGTCTCTTTGTCTCTTCTCCTTGTCACTTTAAACTCACTTCCGCATCAATATCTATCTCAAGCCATTTTTCGAGTGTTTCGATAACTATTTTTCGCTGTTCGGGGTTTAAAGTCGAAATCTGGGCACTGTGGGTTCCTCCCGCCTGCACCATTTTAAGACTTCCGCTTCCGGGCTTTATTTCGGCTGCGGTAGCTCCCCAGGGATCTGCTTCGCCATAAATAAAAATCATATTTTTAGGATTTCCATCCATGAATTTTTTTAGCTTTTCGATATAGGATTGATCCCAAACAATGGCAGCATCTGCTGGAACGAAAGCAGAGTTAGGGTAATCCTTGTTTTTCAGGTATTTGCGGAAAGGTTTTTCGCTGTATTCGTAATATCCCAGCTGAGTATAAAACTGATAATTTGCAGCCTGATATGCATTAGCGGCTTCGGTATACCAAAATGGCGGAACAATTTGAAACAGCAATTTTGCCATCAGTTCTGGAGTGGTTGAAGCCAGATTGGGTAACTTTTTTTCATCAGCTGTGTACTGCCAGAATGAAAACGGGAACTCCAGAACCGAATAATCGAATGCGGATTCTGAATCGATGAGGGTAAATTTATAACCAACTTTATCAGCAATCTGCAGCCATGCAGGTAAAACAGTTTTTTTATTTTTCAGGAGGTAAACCTGGATGTTTTTAATATGCTTTCGCTGTTGTTTGGTGCCAACTTTTTTAAAGTGTTTGTCAATACGCCGATCGAGTCTTTTATAATTCAGTGGTGCTACATACGGAATGGTAACATCCACATCATCAGGATAAAAAACCTTGTAGGCTGTAGCCGTCTGGCCGCCTTTGCTAACTCCGCTTGCAATCCATTTCCCCTTATAAACCTGTCCGAACAAATTCCGGATGTAATGATAATCAGCGGCATCCTGTTCAATATTCAGGTGCTTCCACTCAACAGGATTAGGCGTCGAAGGGCCGAAAAATCTATGTTCAATATACAGAAGGTTGCCATTAACAAGTCCGGTAGGTTCTGTTATAATAAACGGATTCATCCAATCGGTACCATAACCTTCTGTTTCCATCACAGTAGGTCTGTCAAAACCTCTGTGACCAACGTACACACGTTGTTTAAAGGAACTTCCGTCAGGGTTGTTATGATCCAGCAGTTGGGGAAGCATAACGATGTAAAATTCCTTGTAAGCTGAGGAGTCAATTTTTTTAATGTCAGCGCCAGGAATTGATTTCAGGAATTTGTATAAATCACTATCCTGAGCCACCAGTATAAAAGGCAGCAGAAGAAAAGCGAGGATGAAGGTTCGTGTTAATTTCATATCGTTTTAGAAGTTGTTAGAAAGTACAAAAATATTCATTTCATCGGAACGTTGTTAGGCTAAAGTAAAAACAGTTTTGATAACTTTGCTGAAACGATTGCAAACCGTAATCCATTGTTAAATCCGTGTTTAAAAGATCAGAAAATAACAAAAATGATTTCTTCAGAACAAGGGGTTCCGACAGATTTTGCCAGGATTTCTCTTTTTCGAAAACAGTTTCATAGCCTTCCTCAAACCATGTAACAGAATTTTAAAAATGATTTTACCCCGGAATGAAGCACTGAACCTGCTTCACAAGTATATTAAAAATGAAAAAATGATAGCCCACTGCCGTGCTTCGGAAGTTGTATTACGGGCAATAGCAATACATCTCGGGCGCAATGAGGAAGCCTGGGCGCAGGCCGGGCTATTGCATGATCTGGATGTGGAGGTAACGAATGCTGATGCAAGCATACACGGCATTGAAGGTGCTAAATGGCTGGCACAACTTGGTGTGGATAACGACATTGTGGATGCCATTGCGATGCACAACGAGATGGCAACAGGTAAATCACGTTTCACTGAATTTCAGCATGCACTTGCTGCCGGCGAAACAATAACCGGACTAATTATGGCCACTGCATTAGTTTATCCTGACAGGAAAATTGCTTCAGTTAAAACAAAATCAGTTGTTAAACGCATGAAAGAAAAAAGCTTTGCCGCTTCCGTTAAACGCGATAATATTCTCGAATGCGAGTTGATCGGAATCCCCCTCGATCAGTTTGCAGCACTTTCCATCGCAGCTATGACCACCATTGCAGATGAGATCGGATTATAGATTTCTGATTTCACAAAAGCACACACTCAACCGCTCAACCACCCAATTATCAACAATAATCACCATACAACCACGAATGACCAAAATGACCACAATGAACTTCGATTGACCACTGCCTCCTCTCCCCCCAAAATCCTCTCAATCATCAATTCTTCTTTTTTATACCTTTGCTTCACCATGATTAAAAAGTTTTTCGATAAAATTCCGCCTGTATTAAAGAATAAATACCTTTTAACTGGTGTGGCTTTCCTGTTATTGATGCTTTTTCTGGATCGCAATAACCTTATTTCGCAATTTAAAATGCGCAAGGAACTGAACGGATTAAGGAAGGAATTACAGTTTTACCGCGATCAGGCTATGATGGATAGCATCGAACTGAACCGTTTGCTGGGCGATTCGTTACAATTGGAAAAACTGGGCCGTGAAAAATATATGATGAAACGGGATAGTGAAGATATTTACATTATTGTGCGAAAACCAGTAGTAGAAAAATAAAATTCTTTAGGGCACGTTATTTGTTATGTAATCAAGTAAAAATATCTGAATGAAAAACTCCTTTTTGATCATAATTATCACCCTCATATTGCTTTCCGGAATTAGTGTGAGTGCACAGGTCAATTCGACTATTTGTCCTGTTGATCCGGATTCGAAACTGATTACTTATAAAGAAGTAGTGGAAGTTCCTGGCAAGACCGGCGAATTATTTAACCGTTCAATCGAATGGGTTAATACACAGTATAAAAATCCTGCAGAAGCTACCAAAGTAAGGAATCCGGCTACCGGGCTGGTCGAAATCATTCATCGTATTGAACTTACCAGGGAAGAAAAGGGAGTAATACGTCCTGGCGGAATTGTTGATTACTCAATGAAAATTGAAATGAAGGACGGACGCTACCGTTACACTATTACCAATTTCAATTATAAAGACATTTCGCGTAAGCCCATCGAATTCTGGATGGATAAAAAGGATAAAACCTATACTCCCGAATGGGATAACTATCTGAAACAGGTTGATGACTTTACCCGTAAAATGATCGAAAGCCTCAAACAAGGTATGTTGCCGCCAGCACCTAAGAAAGTGGACGAGTGGTAAATTAATATCTGAGAAATAAGGCGTTTACTTTTTCTCAAAAACTCTTTTTACACCTGCATAATTTACCTTCTTTACATCGGCAAGGTAATCGAGTAGCGTTTGTGCGGTAGTGTTATAATTAGTCGTTCCTGGATCAGTATGATTGAATTTGTAGCTGGCTGAAATATAGCTGTTTACCCCAATTGTATAGGCTTTTGCCGGATCAAGAAGGTTTCCCGACATGTCTTTCATTTCCACATCGGTGCACAGGCCTTCGCTATTTACTATTACCGTGTAAGTCATTCCGGAAGGAACCAGATCAATTGATTTTTCGCGGTTATATGCATTGCAGATCAGGGATTTAATTTCGTCATGCGTCATTTTAAATGTTACTACCTGGTTGCCGAACGGATCGAGACGAAAAATATCTTTCAACATTATATTGCCTTGTGGCAGGGTTGAAATCCTTATTCCGCCACCATTCTGAAAAGCAAAATCTATTTTCATCCGTGCAGTAATTGCATCAGTCATTAGGCAGCCCAGTTCTTCCTCGTTTGTAAATGCCGTTTCTGCGTAAGCAACAACACGACTCATCTCTTCGTTGCTGTTGTATTTGTCAATCACAGCCTGTACATCAGGTTTTGTGCCTGAAATACCAGCCAGAGGAACCAATTCGTATTTTCGGTCTGTAATCTTGCCTTTGGTAACCTGTAATGTTGTAATTCCGATATTTTTTAATCCTGACCCGGTCTGAACAATCATCACATCATTAACCATCATGGGTTTAGTCATTGTGGTGTGCGAATGTCCGCCAATAATTACATCAAACTGAGGATACGCTTTAGCCAGAGGTTCGTCCGTTTCAACGCCTAAATGTGTTAGCCCTATCAGCATACCGTATTTTTCTTTCAGCCATATAAAATCGTTGGCTTTAGTAATACCGTCAGTAAACTTAATTCCTTCGAGCCGCGAAGGGTGCGAATCAGGCAGGCCATTTTCACCTAACTGTATGATGCCCAGAAAAGGAATTTTTATCCTGCCTGCTTTCAGGATTATATAAGGTTCAGGTTGTTTGACAATGCCTTGCGAAGCATCAATATTGCAACATATATAAGGAAACGTTGCCTGTTCCCGGCGTTTATTCTGCAGTGCCTGGCCCAGGTCAAATTCATGATTTCCAATGGCCGTAACATCAAATTTCAGCATGTTCATAAGGTCAATCATAGGGTATCCATTGTCGGGATACATATCCACAATCGGGTTTCCGGTAAAATTATCACCTGCCGAAACCAGGAAAACATACTTGTGTATTTTGCGCACACTATCAGCCAGGTATGCCAATTTCCCGAAGTTGTCGATTTTTGAATGCATATCGTTAGCATGCAGGATTATGATTTCGGTCGATTTATGTTTTTGAGCAAGGGAATAATTGCTGGTCGAAAATAGCGCAAACACGGCTATGATCAAGATACTGACTTTCAATTTCATAAAGCTGAGTTGTTAAAATTTTTAAATTATCGTATCGAAAAATGCAGAAACAAAGATAGGAATATTGTACCAATTCCGGTTCGGACGCCTCTATTGCCAAACTTGGCGGAAATTTTAAACTAATTTGGAAATATGTGTCGGACAGCTTACTTTATTTTTGCAGTTTAAGGCTGGCGATGTCAGCCTGATCATCATTCCCAAGGAATGCAGTAACCCACATGGGGTGCAGCGATTTACAATTGCTGAATCAGGGTGCAGCGATTTTTTATCGCGGTAATATTTATTATGCAATTTGAAATCGCATCACCCAAATATAAATTTCTGATTGATTTTATAGAAAAAAGAATCATACCCACATATTTTACCTCATTACCAGCAGCCTGAGCATTTATTCCACCCTTTTTAAAAAGAACACTTGTCCTTCATAAACCGGGCCATCCACTTCGGTTAGGTTTCCAAAGCGATCGTAAACACAAAGTTTGCCTGATTTTAACATTTTAAAGCTACGCTCCGAATAAGCAAGCACAAGATCACTGATCCGGGCTCCTTTAAAAATACTGATTTCACATTTATTCAGTACTACTTTCATAGACCAGCAGGTATTATCAAGCGTGAAGTACTTCGTGGATTAAGCATAAGCGTTTTTATATCAGCATTTTCGATAATTACCACACCTGGCATTTTTCCTTTTTCGAAACTGCCCAACACGGAATTTAAACCTAAAAATGCTGCTCCATTGAGTGTTGCCCAAGTAACGAGTTCTTGCAAAGGAATTTCAGGATATTGCTTCTGTATAGTTTTCATTTCTTCAAGAATACTCAATTGGTGATTGGAAGCCAGGCTATCAGTTCCCAATGTGATTGTACAGTTATTTTTTCTGAAAAGGTTAATGTCCGGCAGTTGCTTCTCGATATAAATATTCGCATTAGGACATAGACACCAGTAAACGTCACTGAAATAATTTTCAACAAAATCAATATCCTGCTGTTCCGTAACGGTATTGTGGACCAAAAGGATTTTTTGCGAAGGGTCGAAATACCGTGCAACACTTTCCATCGGACGCATCCCTGTTCCCGTGAAATCAGGCAAATCAGGATTAAACGCTTTTCGTCGGCTGGCTATTGGACCGCTACCATCTTTAAAAAACAAATTTTCATCGTTATTCTCCTGATGGTGAATGCTTATCAGTTCCCCTTTGCCGGCAGAAGCAACCAACTCAAATAACTCAGCTGAAAGTGAATATGTAGCGTGTGGAACAATAGAAACTCCGCCTGATAATGAATACTTTGCGAATTTTCTTCTGGATTTATCCGCATTCTTAAAGATGGTATCTGCGTATGCCGGATTTGATCCGAACACTTCAACGAAAGTGTGGAAATATTGTTTGTTATAGCGCTTAAAATCAGAAGTTATATTCCCGTTGGTTATGTCAGCCGTTGCTACAATCCCCGACTGTTCCATTTCGTGAGCGGCATCCTCTGTTTTATTTCTGGAATATAATCCGTTAGCATATCTTTTTACCTTTTCGAGTTGTCGCACAAAAGCATCAAGTCCTTTGCCTTCGGAAATTAATTCATCGGCATGTGAAAGTTCCAGGTGGCAATGCGTATTAACAAAACCCGGACAAAGAATTCCGTTATAATGATGAATCTCGTAAAGAGTACCTTTCAATTCGCTTTTTGGAAAAACGCCTTCAATTTTTCCGTCGTCAGTTGTAATAAGCACGCTGTCGTAACAGGGTTTGCCCGAAACAGGAATTATACAGTCAGCAGATAAATATTGCATAATTTGGTTTAAACAGATATACAGACAAAGCTATTGAATTTTTCAGAAGACTGACTATTAATTTTACTTATCGCTGTTACCAGAAATAGTAACGGCTAAACCGTTATCCCAATCATGAGAATATGCTCATTAAAAACATCTGTTTGTTTAAACTTTAAAGGGAAAAATTGCACTTTATCCTCTTATCTCTGTTATTTCCAAAACAGTTGAGTTACATTACAGCAACGATTCACTAACTTTGCCACTCAAATTATTATAATGAAAAACAACAAGATTACAACCGGGTTTTCTCGTTTGGATAAGGATCAGAAAATAGACCTGGTTTCATCACACACCACCGACCCGGCATTATTCAGCAATACATTACACGCTTCGTGGCACCGCGACCCTCTGGTGCAAAAACTATACGATGAATTCAGCGAAAATACCCTGGGCAACTATTTTTTTCCTTTTGGTGTTGCTCCTAACTTCTTGATTAATGGTAAGATGTATATGCTTCCGATGGTAATAGAAGAGAGTTCGGTGGTAGCAGCGGCATCAGGAGCAGCAAAATTCTGGGCCGAAAAAGGGGGCTTTCATAGCGAAATTCTTGGATTAGAAAAAATAGGTCAGGTGCATTTTACATGGAATGGAAGCTTTGGTTTACTCAAGTGTCATTTCAGCGAAATCCGTAGTAAGATGTTCGCCAATACGGAATATATTACCGCCAATATGATGAAACGAGGTGGTGGCATACTGGATATCGAATTGGTGGATATGACTGAAAAGATTTCAGGATATTACCAGGTAAAAGCAACTTTTGATACGCGCGACTCTATGGGCGCAAATTTTATAAATTCCTGCCTCGAGGAATTTGCCGAAACGCTTCGCGATTATGCTGCCACCAAAGCAGAGTTATCCGCTTTCAGTCTGCAGGTTATCATGTCGATTTTATCAAACTACACTCCAAACTGCCTGGTGCGAACGTGGGTAGAGGGTGAAATAGCAGATGGCGCTCATAATTACGATGATCATTATTCGGACAGGGAATTCATAACCCGTTTCGAAACCGGTGTTCGCATAGCGCAAGCCGACAGATATCGTGCTACCACGCACAACAAAGGAATATATAATGGTATTGATGCTGTGGTTTTGGCTACCGGAAACGATTTCCGGGCGGTCGAAGCCTGTGGACATGCATATGCATCGCGCAGCGGCGAATACAGCAGTCTTTCAAGGGTTGAAATATCGGGCAACACTTTCCGTTTTATCCTCGAAGTACCTATGGCACTAGGAACTGTTGGTGGTCTTACACACCTTCATCCTATGGCAAAATTATCCCTGCAGCTTCTTGGCGATCCCGATGCCGCTCAGTTGATGATGATTGCCTCGGCAGCAGGTTTGGCAAATAATTATTCGGCTGTTAAGTCACTTGTTACCAAAGGAATTCAAAAAGGACATATGAAAATGCACCTGCTTAATATGCTAAATGTGTATAAAGCCACGGATGCAGAAAAGGTTGAAGCTGTGGAATATTTTAAACATGAAAAAGTGTCTCATTCGGCAGTGAACAGTTTTCTGGAATCGATTCGGGGATAGATGTGGGAAACAAGGTGAGGGTTGACAAGGAGAGTGGAGACCAGGAGAAAGTAGACATGGAAAGGGAGACAAGGCGAGGGGCAAGGCGAGGGGAGGAGGGCCTCCCCTTCATGCTGAGCGCAGACGAACCGCAAGGGGAGATGTCCGAAGGACAGAGGGCACAAAAAATGTCGAAGGAAATTTTAAACTAAAAACTGTAAACAAATTTCAGGACGATACAGGGACAATAATGACTTTAATGCAAATAATTCGGGTATGTTTACAAACTATCAAGTGTAAGCGTACTTTTTAAATACTTACAGTGCAATTTAACAATCTATACAACGCGAAACTTCTTCTCTCTGCCGAGTACCTCGTGCTCAACGGAGCAAAAGCCCTTGCTGTTCCTTTAAAGTTCGGGCAGCGGTTGCAGGTAGTCGAAAACAGGCAAGCTTTTATTTCGTGGCAATCCATTTCGCACGATGGTTCCGATTGGCTTAGCGGTAAATATGATTTAATTGATTTTCGGATTACCGATAGCAGCAATCACGAAACAGCAATGTATCCGCAGCGATTGTTGCTGGCAGCCAGGAGGTTAAATCCTTCTTTCTGCAAAACATCTTCCGGTTGCCATGTGGTTTCCACATTAAATTATCCTTTAAACTGGGGATTGGGAAGCAGTTCCACATTAATTGCCGCTGTTGCCGGTTGGGCCGGAATTGATCCTTTTAAGCTACACTTTGAAGTTTCGAAAGGATCGGGGTATGATATTGCCTGCGCAATCAGCAATAAGCCGTTAATTTATAGACTTATAGAAGGAAGACCGCAGTTTGAGACAGTTTTGTTTTCTCCTTCATTTACTGATAGAATATTTTTCGTGTACCAGGGAAAAAAGCAGGATTCAGCCGAAGGAATTACAACCTACAAAAACCGGAATTCCAATCCGGATTCAACACTTGTTGCTGCAGCCAGCCAACTGACTGAACGAATGCTTAGGGCTTCAACACTTCAAGAGTTTGAACTGATACTATGTGAACATGAAAACATGATCAGCGAATTATTGGGCGTTAAAGCTTTGCGTGAGACCCGATTCAGTGATTTACCCGGCGAAGTTAAATCCCTTGGAGCCTGGGGCGGCGATTTCTGTATGCTTACCTGGCGCGAAGATTTAGCCTTATTACCGGCTTACCTGAAAAGTAAAAGCCTCGAAACATGGTTTAATTTCAACGATATTGTACTTTAGCATCCAAATTCAGCTTTCAGATGACCAATTCTGATTTCCAAGGTTCCGCATTAACAACAGCATTAACAGAGCCTGTAAGTGTTTCGTGGCAATCGCCCAGTAATATTGCGCTGGTAAAATACTGGGGTAAAAAAGGCAGGCAATTACCTGTGAACCCTTCGTTGAGTATGACTTTGTCAAAAGCTGTTACCGAAACTAAACTTACTGCATTTCCTCGTAATGCTGATGGTGATATTTCGTTGGATTTCTGGTTCGAAGGCTCTCAGGACAATACTTTCGGTGAGCGGATATGTACTTTTTTGCAATCCGTTACGGATATTTTCCCATGGCTCGCGCAGGTGAATCTTAAACTCGAAACACATAATACATTTCCGCATTCAGCGGGCATAGCATCATCGGCATCAGCTTTCAGTGCACTTGCTTTGTGCTTATGCTCGCTTGAAGCTGAATTGTGCGGTGTAATGCTGTCCGAAAGCGAATTCCGGTTCAAAGCCTCGTATGTTGCCCGTTTAGGATCAGGAAGTGCCTGTCGTTCGTTATTTCCCGGATTTACAATGTGGGGTTTATCAAAATCACTTCCCGGATCATCGGATTTTCTTGCAGTGCCTGTTACCGAAGTTCATCCGGTTTTTGAAACTTTGCGCGACACTATTTTGATAGTAAATCAGAATAAAAAACCAGTTTCAAGTACCGAAGGTCATAGCCGGATGACAGGACACCCATTTGCCGAAGCCCGCATTAAACAGGCTGGTAAAAATACCAGCGATTTGCTCGAAGCATTAAAAACCGGCGATAAACACAATTTTTGCTGGATTGTTGAAAACGAAGCTTTTACACTTCATGCCCTGATGATGACGTCCGATTCAGCTTTTATGCTGATGTTACCCGAAACAATTTATATAATAAGCCGCATTCAGGAGGCACGTAAGGAAAAAGGACTCCATATTTGCTTTACTTTGGATGCAGGCCCCAATATACATTTACTCTATTTTGAGGATCAATTCGAACAAGTAAACAAATTAATTGTTGAAGAATTACTAAAAAACAATGAACAAAATATGCGTATAGATGATTTATATGGTAACGGCCCGGTTAAAACGGCTTAATACCTTATCAATATTAACGCAGCAGGTTTATGTAAAAATAATATAATGATTGGCAAAAAAGATATTTTTTACGGCAAAGTCTTGTTATTCGGCGAGTACAGCATCCTTTTCAACTCTAAAGGATTAACCATCCCTTATACACATTTCACCGGACAGTTGAGTTATATTAACGACGATAAATATACCGACTACGAATTCGCAGTGCAGTCGGGCAAGCAATTAAAGGAATTTCTCGACTACATGCTTTTACTCGAAGCTAAGGGTGAAATGCCTTGTAGTATTGATTTTAAAAAACTGTCAGCTGATATAGAAAAAGGACTGTATTTTGAGTCGAACATTCCGCAAGGATATGGAATTGGCAGTTCCGGAGCATTAGTAGCTGCTGTTTACGATAGATACTGTACCAATAAAATCGTAGCCACCGAATCTATTTCGGGCAAGGATATAAGTAGGCTCAGGGAGATTTTCTCAAAACTGGAATCGTTGTTTCATGGTAAAAGCAGTGGTATCGATCCATTAAACTGTTACCTGCAACACCCCTTGCTTATTCATTCGCGCGAGGATATTGCCATTACCGGAATTCCGCGCAGCAAGTTTGAGAACGAAGGAGTTATTTTTCTGGTCGATACCGGAAAAATTGGGAAAACCGGTCCGCTCGTAAATCATTTTCTTGAGCAGATGCGTTTTAAGGATTACGAAAATATTTTTAAAACCGATTATATTCCCTGGGTAAATCAATGCATTTCGGATATTCTGAGCGGCAATATGCGATCGTTTTTCGAATCGCTCATCAAAGTCTCAACTTTTCAGTTAAAACATTTTACCAATATGATTCCCGAAAATTTTATGCCCGCCTGGAAGTGGGGGCTCGATTCAGGAAAATTTCAGCTTAAACTTTGTGGTTCAGGCGGCGGAGGTTTCCTGTTAGGGTTTACAACTGATTATCAGGCCTCAAAAAAGTATTTCTCTAACCTAAACTACGATTTGATTCCGGTTTATAAGTCAACTTAATTATAAAAACTTTTTTTGCAATTCATATAGCTTGTTGAAAAAGATAGAAGTATCTATATGCCTTCTTCTTGACATAATAGAATGAAGCACAAAATTGCAACAAAAGCAAGGTTGAAATAATTACTTTTGCTATTGGTTCATGTTACGCAAAAATGCTATGCAAAATTCATACTTCATTTCAGGTCAGATAGTTGATGTGGTTTCCGGTACAATATATCCAGGAACAATCGAAGTCCTAAACGGTAAATTAGTTTCAGTAACTCCCTGTGAAGTCTCCGATAAACATTTTATCCTTCCCGGATTAATTGATGCGCATGTGCATATCGAAAGCTCCATGCTGGTGCCAGCTGAATTTGCACGGCTGGCAGTAGTTCATGGTACAACGGCAACCGTTTCCGATCCGCACGAAATTGCTAATGTTTTAGGCTTGAAAGGTGTTGATTTTATGATACAAAACGGGAATCTTTCGCCGTTTAAATTCCATTTCGGCGCTCCTTCATGTGTTCCGGCAACCGGTTTCGAATCATCAGGCGCCGTAATTGATGCCATCCAGATCGGTGAATTGCTTAAGCGTGATGATATCCTCTACCTATCGGAAATGATGAATTTCCCCGGAGTAATTTATGGAGATGAAGAAGTACATCAGAAACTGGCTCTTGCAAAGCAATTCAACAAACCGGTTGATGGCCATGCACCAGGTCTGGATAAGGATGGAATAATAAAATATGCCGCTGCCGGAATCAGTACTGATCACGAATGCACTGACCTTGAAGAAGCTCGCCTTAAAATTGAAGCCGGTATGCATATCCTCATCCGCGAAGGTAGCGCTGCCCGTAATTTCGATGCCCTGATGCCGTTGCTGGATACGAATCCTGAAAAAGTGATGTTTTGCAGTGACGATAAGCATCCTGACGACCTGGTTTCTGGACACATAAACCTGCTTGTAAAGCGTGCTCTAAAGTCGGGATATGATTCAATGGCTGTGCTGAGGGCTTGTACCTTAAACCCTGTGAAGCATTACAACCTCAAGTGTGGATTGCTTCAAAACGGTGATGCTGCTGATTTTATTATTGTGGATTCCCTTAACGATTTCAATGTATTGCAAACCTATATCGATGGAAATCAGGTTGCGGAAATGGGCGCAACACTTCTGCAGTCGTACAGTTACGAAACACCAAACTGTTTTCTGGCTCAATCACTCGATATACACTCGCTCGAAGTCCCTTCCCTACAAGGTAAACTGAAAGTGATCAGGGCTTTCGACGGCGACCTTGTTACAGAGAAATTCCTTGCCAATCCTGTTATAGTGAATGATAAAATTATCAGCGATGTAGAAAAAGATATTCTCAAAATAACAGTAATTAATCGTTATAATCCTTCGAAACCGGCTGTTGCTTTTATTAACGGCTTTGGTTTGAAGCGCGGGGCAATGGCATCTACCGTTGCTCACGACAGCCATAATATTATTTGTATCGGAACCAATGATGCTGATATGGTGACTGTTATCAACATCCTGGTCGAAAATAAAGGCGGAATTGCTGTTACCAACGGGCAGCAACTTGATGTACTTGCTTTGCCGGTGGCTGGCTTAATGGCTGCTGAAGATGGATATAACGTTGCCGAAAAGTATGAATTCATCAACAGTCGCGCCCTGGCTTTAGGCGGCAATCTGAAAGCACCGTTTATGACACTTTCGTTTATGGCTCTGCTGGTAATTCCCGAACTGAAAATCAGCGACAAAGGCCTTTTTGACGGAGTAAAATTTTCGTTTACTGAATTAACTGAAGATAAGCCTGCCTGAAAGTAGCTTTAATATCTTTGTAGTTTGGGTAGGATAGGTTCAGTTTGTCCTGAATTATGAATTATTTAACATTTCTCATGTAATTAACTTTCAGTTGTTTATAATATTATTTTAAAAACGAATGAATAAATTTACATATTTACGAACTGCTAATGTATTTATTTATACTTTTGCAAAAAAAAATATTTTAAAAATGAACGATCATTTGAAACTCGACATTGTAAAACTGGAAGCAGCTGCAAGCAAATTACGTGCAATGGCTCATCCTATGCGTATCGCAATTATTGAATTGCTTAATAATAACAAGAAACTTAATGTGACTGAAATATATGAAGCTCTGCATATTGAGCAGGCTGCAGCATCACATCATCTTAATATTCTGAAAAGCAAAGGTATTCTTGCATCGAAACGTGATGGTAAGCAAATTCATTATTCGCTTAAAAACAGTACATTACTTGATATTATAACCTGTATCAATAAATGTAACGAAGCTCAGTAGTACTGATTTTTCGACAATTTTTAACTTATAGTCTGTTACGGACTATAAATCCCAGGTTTCTTCCAGCTCCCAATTGGTGCGCACCTCAAATAATTTGGGATGCACAAGCACCCTTTCGGGCTGGATTTTATTTATAAACTGCCCGGTATCCCATCGGCCATTTTTATTGGTATCGATAATGGCTTTCAGTCCGTATTTAGCCGGTGCCAGGAATCCGAAATCAATTCGCTTTTCGGTGGAAACAATTTTTTCGTCAACCACCAGCCCCTTTTCGTTCAGCAATTGAATAATTACAGGGATATCATTCTGTTGCCGGTTAATTGTAACAGCAAATTCGCCGTACTCTTCAATTGGTCTGATTTGAAAAGCAACCCGCGTTGAATCGCACGAATCACTGTAAATATCAGTAAATGTTCCTTTCCTGATATAAAGATTATAGGTCTCAGCCGGATTCCAGTTATGTGTTATGAGTAAATGCCGCTGTATGCTATCGGTGAATTTTACTACCGGTTTCACCACAGTGGTATCCGTTGCTGAGTTAATAGTTAACTCAATCGAATCGGTATTGTAATCTTTTACAGGATTGGCAAAAGTGAGAATAAGCGGCTTGCCGTATCCTATTATGCCACCTTTGGACGAAGGGGTGAAAGCGAGACGCGATTTTGTTGTAGCAATGCGTTGGGGCCTACCAGTAACTTTCATTGTTGTAGCAATTTCAACTGTATCCAGAACTGTGCCTGCAGTCAATACTTGAAGTTTCAATGTGTCAGGTTTATTAAGCAGCCAGGCGTTAAGCGTATCCGTGCTTTTATTCCACTCAATCACAGCCCACGGCAGGGAATCAGGAATATTTAATGCACGGAATTCAGGTGTTTTCATGCTGTAACGGAATGTAACAGATAGTTTGTTGTTGGCAACAATTACACTTTTCAGTATGCGTTGTGTCGAATCCGGTTCCGGGAACATATTAATTGAAACCAGGATTTGGCCGGCTTTGTTTTCAATCACATTTGTATCATTTACACTTACAGCTGAATAATACGGAATTACGGTATCGGAGCTAAATCCGATTGTTTCGGAAGGCAGATTGTACATATAATCGCTGTTGCCATCCACAAGTGCAATAGCCCGGTATTTACCCGAAGCCAGGTTGTTAAACCTGAAATCTCCGTTTTTTGATGTCCGCGAAACATAAGCAGGGATTTGTTTCATAGCCACTGAGTCGGTAAAGTCAGTGTACAACATAACAAGCGCTTCTTGTGCCGGCAAACGGGTAAACGCATGCGTCACATTTCCCGAAAGGCTCAGCGAATCAATATCAGGGCCGGTTGAAAAAGCAAAGTTGAAATTGGGAACAGGATTGCTTTCGGTAATATCAACAATTGCTTCACCAAGATAAAAGTTATAGGTAGTGTTGGCACGTAAGGTATCCTCCATTTTAATTATAATCGAACGTCCTTTTACTCTTATATCGGGTGCTTTGCCAAGCGGAGGCGAAATAAGCAGAAATTTTTCAGGTGTTTTCAGATTTATATATTCGTCAAAATTCAATATCAGCCTTTCACCCTTAAAGTTGGTGGAAAGGTTTTTAGGCACGGAATTCAACATAATGGGGGGAGTAATATCTTTAGGTCCTCCGGTGGGTGACTCAATTGTAGCACATGCAACAGCATATAAAACCAATGCTGAAGGGACAAGTAACTTTAAAAAGGAGTAAAAATATTTTTGCAGGCCAGGGGGCATAGTATATAGGAATTTGCTTTTGCAAAGATGGGAAAAATATAGGGAGGAAATTATAACTACTTTTTACAGAAAGGTTTTTAATCGGGTGGAAGGGGCGACAAGGCGACAAGGAGAGGGGAGAAGGGTGATAAGGAGAGGGGCGAAGGAGATACTTTTATCTTCCATCTTCCCCAACTTTAATATCATTAAAATGTTTAATTATAAAACTGTATAGTAATTTTACATTTCAAAACCATTACAGCTACTCCTATGAGAACAACTCTACGCCATATCCTGGTTTTATTTTTGCTTTTACTCAACGTTGCTTTTCTTTCAGCACAAAAAGGGAAGGTAATGCAAAATCTTGAGCTTATTTCGGAAAGTGATAAAGCTTCGCATCAAAAGCTGAATACATACCGTGAACCACTCATTGTAAACAATTACGATTTGAAATACCACCGGTTTTACTGGTTTGTTGATCCTGCTGAATCTTATATACGGGGCGCGGTTACTTCGTATTTTGTTCCTACTCAACCCATAATGACCAACATACAGTTTGAGTTATCATCGGGCATGTCGGCGGATTCAGCTTATTATCATGGTTTTACCTATGGAATAAATCATACCGGCAACGTAATTACCATTCATTTTGGAGAAATTTCTCCAGTGGGTGTAATCGACTCGGTAACTGTATTTTATCATGGAAATCCGGCAACAACCGGTTTTGGATCTTTTGGCACAGAGTTGCATAACGGAGCACCAGCCTTATGGACACTTTCGGAGCCATACGGTGCCGCCGACTGGTGGCCTTCAAAAAACGATCTCACCGATAAAATTGATTCTATTGATGTACACGTAATTACGCCCCTTGGGAATTCGGTTGCAAGCAACGGTGTGTTAATGAGCGAAAAACCATTTGGTATAAATTATACCGTAACTCACTGGAAGCACCGTTATCCCATTGTTTCGTATCTTATTGCCATCGCATCGACCAATTATGCCCGTTTTTCCGACTATTATATTAAAGACAGCGATACGCTCGAAATCATGAATTACGTTTATCCGGAGGATTATACCCAATTACGTCCTCAAGCTGCTACTGTTTTGCCAAGCATAGCACTTTTCGAGGAATTGTTTGAGCCTTATCCTTTCTGGGAGGAAAAATATGGGCAGGCACAGTTTGGCTGGGGCGGAGGTATGGAACACCAAACTATGACTTTCCTTGGAAGAAATGCATTTAATCCGGATATCATCGCACATGAACTTGCGCACCAGTGGTTTGGTGATATGATAACCTGCGGATCGTGGCAGGATATATGGCTTAACGAAGGATTTGCTACCTACAGCGCAGGTTTGCGATACGAGTTTATCGATAATTTCTATTGGCAAATCTGGAAGTACAGCAATATTTCTTATGTGTGTACTCAGCCTGACGGCTCAGTGTTGTGCGATGATACTACCAATGTTGGAAGGATATTTGATTCCAGATTGTCGTATAGCAAAGGAGCTATGATTTTGCATATGCTCCGTTGGGTAATTGGCGATGAGGATTTTTTCGGGGGAATCCGCAGCTACCTCAGCGATCCGAAACTAAGGCATGGCTTTGCGTTTACAAAGGATTTTATTGCACATATGGAAAATGCTTCAGGACGCGATCTGACTGGTTATTTTGCTGACTGGTATTATGGTGAAGGTTTCCCGACTTACAGCGTTGTTGTCGGTCAATCAGCTGATTACAGCACTTCTGTTACCATTTACCAGGAGCAGTCGGATGCATCAGTCAGTTTTTTCGAACTTCCGGTTCCTCTTAAGTTTTTTGGCGGGGAAAAGGATACAATACTTGTATTTAATCATACTTTTTCGGGCGAAATGTTTTCTGTCAATCCCGGATTTATAATAGATTCCGTTCAGTTTGATCCGGATCTTTGGCTTATTTCAGCCAAAAATGAGGTTTCTTTAGGTTCTAACGAACTGCCTGCCGGTAAAAACCTGTCAATCATGCCTAATCCGGCTAGCGATTTTTTATATGTTCAACATAATCTTGATAAAATCAACTCACTCGAAATCATAACTTTGGACGGAAAACAGAAAACAGTCCGTTCGTCGGTTGAGAATGATACACAGGTTAAAATCAATATTCAGCATTTAAAACCAGGAATGTATTTTTTACGGATAGGTTTTAATGAGGGAAGTGTTACCAAAAAGTTTATTATGAAAAGGTAGGAGCAAGAGTAATTCCCCAATCCGAAATCCGAAATCCGAAAACTTCACCCCTTCATCACAATCTTCCAAAAGAATACCCTTCCGCAATACAATACTCAATATATTCTGGCAGTGTATATTTCATCCTGTCAAGGGCTTTTATACTGTCGTGAAAAACGATAATAGCACCCGGTTTGGTGTTTTTAACCGCATTGGCAAGGCATTGATTAACCGAAATATTTTTATCATAATCACCGGTTAGTGCGCTCCACATGATTATCCGGTAGTCTTTTTGTAAATCACGTGCTAGCTTCCGGGTAATTTGTCCGTGCGGGGGCCTGAACAGATTGCCATGTAAATGTTGCTGACATTGTACAACTTCGGATAAATAGGTAATGTAATCTGTTTTCCATGCTTTTACATGATGAAAAGTATGATTACCGATGGCATGACCATCATTAAGGAGCAAGTTGAAAATTTCAGGATATTTCTGCACATTTTCGCCCACGCAAAAAAAAGTAGCTTTGATATTGTATTTCTTCAGGATTTCGAGAACTACCGGCGTAGCTTCCGGCACAGGACCATCATCGAAAGTTAGAAAAACCTCCCGTTCACCGGTTGGCACATTCCATATAAGACCTTTAGGGTAAAAAGCTCTGAGCCAGAATGGTGCGGAATAAATTGTCATTTAGCTTAGTTGAATCAAATTCGTTAAATTTAGGATTTCCTTTGGGTAACGCTCTCTTAGCTTCCTATTTTTGGCAAAACTCCAATGTTTACTTTCCTAACCTATACTCACCGAATTGAAATTTGAATGGCTAAAATACAGAAATATTGAACCCGGATTAATCATTAGGACGAGACGAAAGCGCCGAAGTATTGATTTATACCGATAGTATATTCGTAATAGTCAAGTTGCATCGGACTAAACGACTGTTACTCACGGCATTTTTATAAGTTGTTTTAACCCCGATTTAGTAAGTCTTTCAATGTTTTACATGACCTTGATTAGATTTACTTTGTCGATTGGTCATTTTCAAATGCTGAATTTGGGTTGAAGAAGCTAAAATTCAGGTTCCTGTTTTGATTCCCGATATGATGTGTGGCTTTTCTGAAAGAATGTGGATAATACTTTTGGATGCAGAATTTCCATAAAAATGTTGCCTGGCATTTGTAAATATAAACTTTAACATACTTTATTAAAATCTCTAAAATTGTAGTTGCGCAAATTGGCAGGAAGTCCTACATTTGCAAAATACTTTAGGACTCTTAATTTTGCTGACAATCAGATATTTATATCATTAATAATCATAACGCAATGAAAAAATTAGTACTTCTTCGCCATGGCGAAAGCACATGGAACAAAGAAAACCGTTTTACCGGCTGGACA